>NZ_WCIN01000020.1:0-55558 GCF_009025755.1 Klebsiella sp. RCJ4 | reverse complement strand
ATATTCCCCGGGTTGCGGCGTAAACGCCTTACCCGGGCTACGGGTTACCAGCAATCTGCGGCCCTGTAGCCCGGCTAAGCGCAGCGCAAGCCGGGAAGAAGCCGCAGCAATGCCACGTCACGGCATATTCCCCGGGTTGCGGCGTAAACGCCTTACCCGGGCTACGGGTTACCAGCAATCTGCGGCCTTGTAGCCCGGCTAAGCGCAGCGCAAGCCGGGAAGAAGCCGCAGCAATGCCACGTCACGGCATATTCCCCGGGTTGCGGCGTAAACGCCTTACCCGGGCCACGGGTTACCAGCAATCTGCGGCCCGGTAGCCCGGCTAAGCGCAGCGCAAGCCGGGAAGAAGCCACAGCAATACCACGTCACGGCATATTCCCCGGGCTATCGGCAATCTGCGGTGCTGCAGCCCTACTCCTCACTCACGACAGGCTTAACTCTTACCGCAAACAGCACTATCACCATGGCGCTGACCAGCAGCACGCCGCTGCCGACAAAAACGCCGCTCGCGCCGTTGAGATCGAATACCGCACCGCCGCCAGCCGCACCGGCGCTAATCGCCAGCTGAATAGAGGCCACCAGCAGGCCGCCCGCGCTTTCAGCTTCATCCGGCACCGTGGTGGCAAGCCAGGTCGACCAGCCCACCGGCACCAGACCAAAAGCAAAGCCCCACATCGCCACCAGCAGACCGTCCAGCAGCGCGACGTGGCCGAACGTCACCATCATCAGCGCCAGCACGCTCATTGCCAGCGGCACCAGCGCCAGCGTCAGGCGCAGGCTTCGGGCCAACAGATGTCCGGCAATCGAGGTGCCGATAAAGTTCGCTACCCCAAAACCGAGCAGGATCAGAGAAACCCCTTCGACGCTGGCCTGCGCCACGGTTTCGAGGAACGGACGCAGATAGGTAAAGAAGGCGAAGTGGCCGCTGAAAATCAGGATTGTCGCGAGCATGCCGCCAATCATACCTGGCCGACGCAGCACCTTAAACAGGGTAGCGAAGCTGCCGACGCTCTCCGGACGCATGGAAGGAAGAACCCACAGCTGCCAGAGCAGCGCAACCACGCTCGGCAGCGCACAGATAAGGAATACGTTGCGCCAGCCGATCAGCGCGCCGAAATAGCTGCCCAGCGGCGCGGCAACCACCGTCGCGATGGAAACGGCGGAAAAGATAATCGCCAGCGCTTTCGGCACCATCGCCGCCGGAACCAGACGCATGGTGGTCGCGGTCGACATCGACCAGAAACCGCCGATGGCAATCCCCAGCAGCAGGCGTCCAAGCAGCAAAAACTCCAGCGAACCGGCGAAGGCCACCATCATGCTGGAGATAATTTGCAAAACGGAGAAGAACATCAGCACCCAGCGGCGGTCAATATTTCGCGTCGCGGTGGTGATCAGCAGCCCGGTCACTAACGCCACCAGCGCCGTCGCGGTGACCGCCTGCCCCGCCATGCCTTCGCTAACGCCCAGGCTTGCCGCCATCGGCGTCAACAAACTGGCAGGAAGAAACTCGGCGACAATCAGGCCAAACACCCCCAGCGCCAGCGCATAGACGGCGCGCCACGCGGGCCTGGCGTTGGCCTGGCTCTCTTCAGCTGCAATGCAGGAACTCATAAACATCTCTCCAGAACAATTAACATTTCGTTAAGGTTAGGCGGTTCTGTTCGGACGATCTATGATGCATACTCCTTGATTATTGATAATTCGTCCGGGAATGATGTTATGACTCAGCACGCCCTCGATCTCACCAGCGAACTTCTGCGCGGCATGCGCCTTTCCGGCGTCAACTACCGCCGCATCGAAACCTCCCGCCCTTTTGGCGTCGAATTCGGCTTCGTACCCGGTAAAGCGCAGTTCCACTTTATCAGCCGGGGACCGGTACTGCTGCGCATGGTCAGCGGCCAGCGCCTGATGCTGCAGAGCGGCGATGCGCTGTTTATTCCGAACGGCGATGGTCACGTGCTGCTCTCCGATGACCAGGCAACGGTGGTTAACGTGTCCAGACTGCCCAGCGAACCGGTTTGCGGCTCGGTAAGCTGCGTCAAAAACGCCTGCGACGACGCGAAAAGCGACAGCGCTATTATCTTCAGCGCCTGTATGGACTTTGAGCTGGGCGGTATGCAGCCGCTGGTCAAAGCGATGCCCGAAGTGATGCTGGTCAGCAGCCTGCTGACCAGCCGTCCGGAGATCCCGCCGATGCTGGCGGCCATGGAACGCGAAAGCCTCACTCGACAGGCGGGCTACGCCGGCATTCTGGCGCGGCTGGCCGATGTGGTCGCCGCGCTGATTGTCCGCGGCTGGGTGGAGTGCGGCTGCGGCAACGCCACCGGCTGGGTACAGGTGCTGCGCGATCCTAAGCTGGCTAAAGCCATTTACGTTATGCATCAGCAGCCGGGCATTAACTGGAAAGTCGAGGATCTGGCCCGCGAGGCGGGAATTTCGCGTTCGGTATTTGCTGAACGCTTCCTCTCCGCCACCGGCACCACGCCCGCCCGCTATCTCACCGAGCTGCGTATGCGCCTCGCGGTGCAGTACATTTCCCATGAGGGTCAGGCGCTGGAAAAAGTGGCCTTCAGGCTGGGGTACAGTTCTCATGCCGCCTTCAGCCGCGCCTTTAAACGCATAATCGGAAAGGCGCCGGGCGCGCTGCGCGATCTGTCGCGGGAAGAAGGATTTTAGCACTGTCCCAGTTCACGGGTGCGCCTGACCGCCGCCAGTACGCTGCGCTGAAGCCCAGCGGCAAAATCGCTGTTGTTCAGCTCATACAGACCGTGGATCCCGACGCCCGCCGGGGAATTGTTGATATCCAGAAGCTGGCGCGGATGCTTCTGGCTTTGGCGCAGCATCTCGACCGCGCCGAGCAGGTTTTCCAGCACCACCTCCGTTGCCTGGGGCCGCGGCAGCCCCGCCAGTACGCCGGCATCGGTAAGGGACTCAATAAAGTAGTAAATATAGTTAGGGCCCGCGACGCCAAAGCCGGTAAAGATATCGATCAACCGCTCAGGCAGATACAGCACTTTGCCAAAGCCGCGCAGAAACGGCTCGATCTCAGCCGCGCTGGCGTGGGGGTTTAAGGTCACGCCGCTATAGCCAAATCCGGTATCGGTCAGGGTATTGGGGATCGCCCTGGCAATCGGCGTTGCCGCACCAAACAGGGAGGCCAGCTTTTCCAGGGTCACCCCCGCGATCAGAGAAACCACCGTCGTCGAGCCGTTTAGCTGCGGGCGCACGCGGTTCGCCACCCCCGCCAGATCGTCCTGCGGACGGATCCCCAGCACCAGCAAAGCGGCCTCGTTTACGCCACCGTCGCCCGACAGCCGATAACGGGCGCGCAGAGCCTCGACTCGCGCGCTGTCGATATCCTCCAGCGAGATCGCGTCCGCCCGCAGCGCACCGTGGCTTAATGACGCGCGAATAATCGCCTCCGCCATCTGTCCGGCGCCAATAAAATGGACCCTGGTCATGAGTCTTACTCCTTATTCAAAAAGATATTCGCCGTTGCCAACGCGAAAGCGTCGGCCTTTGAGCGCCGGGTCAGCAACGCGAAACACCACTTCAGTCAGTTGGTTCGCCGCGCCCTGACGGAAAAGAAACTCTCGACCGCCCACCGCCAGCCCCTGCTCGCCTTGCGGGGCAAAGCCAAACAGCAGCTGCCAGCGGTCGCGCAACGCCTGAGGATGCTGTACCGTGAAAACCGCGCGCTGCAGTTCAATCTCCCCCAGCGGATGCGGCGCAGCGAGACCTTGTGCCTGCAGGCGGCTCAGCCGGGCGTCATCCTCTTCCCCCCATTGCAGAATGAAGGGATAGACCAGGCCGTCAAAATCGCCGTCAATGGTGAAGATCCGCCAGCGGATAACGTTGCCCTGCGGATCGTCGCGCTGGCCGTTGACGATCGGCGAAACCCGCAGGCCCTGCTCGTGCAACTCCGCATGCGTGCGCTCAATATCGTCGCTACGCAGCGCCACCCGATACAGCGCTTCATTATCCGGCAGCAGCCGCGACGCATCCTGGGAGAGTAAAAACGTCTCCGCGGCGGAAAGCAGCTCTGCATCATCGGCAATCGCCAGAAATTCGATATAGGTCAGGCCGAAATAGCTCAGCGCATTCCTGGTCCCCCAGCCCGGGTGGCGCCCACCGGCCACCGCGTTGAGCTTTTGCCCGCTCAGCGCCTGAATCGCCGCTTCCGGCTGATTAACAAACTGGACCGCGTGGTCCCACGTTAAGGTTGCCATTCGCCCTCCCGCTCCTCTGCCTGATAAAAACGCAGCCGACAGGCGGCATCGCCGCGAGCCAGCGCGGTCTGCACCTCTAAATGCAGCCCCGGAAACGCGTCGGTTAGCGCACGATCGCCTTCCATGCAGATATCGCACAGCGTCTCAATTTCGCTGGCGCCTCGCCCCTGCTGCCGCCAGCAGTTGACATAGGGACAGTAGTGAAACAGGACGATAAATTCGGCCCGGCTGGCGCTAACGGGCTCCATCTCATAAACCTGAGATTCCAGTCCGCGGGTAAACAGCCCGGCAAACTCCTGCAAATCTTTTCGATCGCGAATTTGCGCGCGCAGCTTATGCCCGATATCGCGGCCATAGTGGCGTATTGCTTCACGGACAGAATCATCCGCGATATGGCGTTGTCGGCTTTCGTCCAACAGGTAACCGATCGTTGCCGCGCGTTTTTCAGTAATGGCGCGCAGCGCCAGGGTCACCTCATCGTTTATGGTGGCAGCGTTATGCGCCGGTTCCGAGCTTATTTGCGTCATGCGCTTATTCCCAGTCGGTATTCACTTTCACGTCGCTGGCGCCCGGCAGGGCATACACATCTTCGGCGTACCATTTCCGCGAGAGCTCAGCGAGCGTGCCGTCCTTTTTCAG
The DNA here is from genome assembly GCF_009025755.1 of Klebsiella sp. RCJ4. Classification (NCBI taxonomy): domain Bacteria; kingdom Pseudomonadati; phylum Pseudomonadota; class Gammaproteobacteria; order Enterobacterales; family Enterobacteriaceae; genus Klebsiella; species Klebsiella sp. RCJ4. The sequence goes on along the minus strand of NZ_WCIN01000020.1, from coordinate 50,690 downwards.
GGCAACCAGCTGCGCGTCAATCGCTTTGATTAGCTGCGGATCGGTATTTTTTTTATACAAATAGACGTTAGGAAACAGGCCAACGGAATCCGAAGCTTTCAGATTAAGATTTAGCGCCTTATTTAACGCCAGCAGCGCGCCAATGGGGTAAATCGCCGCATCGTACTCCCCGGAGGCTACCGCTTTAAAGATATCGGCGGCGGACTGCTCGCCGTTGGGCTGCAGGTTAATTTGTTGGCCTGGATGTTTTTTATTGTAGTTTTCAATCACCGTATAACGGGCGTCGGAGGTATGAATCGGCACCAGCTTTTTCTTCCCGCTGGCGAGATCGCCGAGATTATGTATATCGTTCTCATCGTTACGCACAATCAGGCGCAAATCGCTGATCCCGGTCGGCTCGCCGGAGTGGTCGTATTTTTCCGCCCGCTCTTTGGTGAGATAAAAGTGATCCGCCGCGAGGGTATAGGCGCCGGTCGATAGGCCGACGATCATCGCATCGCGCGAGACCGCATTAAAATGAAACGTATAGTCGGTTAAACGCTGGTCCAGCACCTTTAACAGGTCGCCATCGTAACCGGTAATATTGTTGTTATCGTCAACAAAGCTAAAGGGAAAACCGTTAGCATTGACGACAACCTCAACCGTTTTCGCGTTTGCGCTTTTTTCAACAGCCTGCGCGGCGTTCATTCCCATTGCCAACGCCAGCGCACTCACCAGTAAAATTTTATTTTTCAAAATACCTTCCCCAAAATGATAACCGTGAAACACTCTTTTCTGCGTTTCCTTGCCAGCGGGCGCTCAGAAACCTTTCTGCACTGCGCAATGCTCTGGCAATCGCCAGGCACAGCACGATATAAATCACCAGCACGACGCAGTAGGCTTCGACAAAATGAAACCCGCGCGCGGCGGCGATATTGGCTTTCGCCATCAGATCAACAACGGTGATGGTGTAAACCAGCGAGGTGTCTTTAATCAGATCGATCAGCACGCTGGTAAAGTTCGGCAGCGCGGATACCGCCGCCTGTGGAAAAATAATGCGTCGGAACTGCGTGAATCCGCTTAGCCCGATTGACCATGCGGCCTCGCGCTGCCCCTTATCAACCGCATTCCATCCCGCGCGAAAGGTTTCGGCGAAATAAGCGCTGAAGATCAGCGACAGCACGGTGACCGCCGCCGCCAGCGGCGAGAGTTTATAGCGGTACATCGTATCCTGCGGGCCGCCGAACAGCCCGGCGGCAATCCACGGCCAGACGTAAAAAAAGAAATACAGCATCACCAGGACCGGGACCGAACGGCCGAAGGAGAGGAATACCCTCGCCAGCCATTGAACGCCGGGTACCTGACGAATAATCGCCCACGCCAGCGCTGCGCCCAGCAAAGTGGAAAACAGTAAGGATAATAACGTTATCGTCAGGGTGACCGGCAGCGCGCTTAAAATAAACGTAAAATTGTCGCGAATGAACGCCAGGCTAAACATGTTAATTTATCACTCCAGCAGGAACTGATATTTCTTTTCAATACGAGTGGTAAAATAGAGAATAATACTATTCAGCACCCAGTAGACGATAATAACGCTAATAAATGCCGCGACTTGTTTCGCCCCGTAGCTATTTTGCGAAATCTTTTGTGCCCGCCCAAAAACATCCACAATACCAATAATATTGACCAGCGAGGTCATTTTCACGAGATTAATTAAAAGATTGCCAAAGACGGGAATAGCAATAATAAGCCCCTGGGGGAAAATAATCCGCCGTATTCCCTGATGCCAGGGAATATTCAGGCTGATAATGGCCTCTTTCTGGCCACTATCCACCGCGCGCCACGCTGAACGCATCATTTCTGCAAAGTAGGGACTGATACTGACCGAAATAGACAGCACCGCAAAGGTGGTATCGCTAATCCACAGCGGCGGCAGCGCCAGCGCGGTCAAAATTAATTTGCCGCCGAAGAAAAACAGCAGGATCAGCAGCGCCAGAGGCGCGCCGCGCAGAATGTCGGTATACCCATTTGCCGCCGCGCTGAGCGGCTTAAAGCGGCTAAACTGCAGCAGCACAATCAGCAGCGCGATCGTTAAACCAAGCAGCAGCGACGCCAGCGTTATACCGAGGGTCACGGGTAAATTTTCCAGCAGCTTCGGCACTATTCCGGCGATATCCTGCCAGCTAAACAGCGGGTTATTGTTCATCATCAGCCTCAGGCATGATAGTGCAGTTGTGCAAGAAACGCCCGGGTTCGGCCCTGCTGCGCCGCGCCAAATATCTGTTCCGCCGGGCCCTGTTCAACGATTTCGCCGTTTTCCATAAATACCACCCGGGAAGCGACCTGACGGGCGAACGCCATTTCGTGGGTCACGATGATCATCGTCTGGCCCGCGGCGGCAATGGTCTGAATAAGCTCCAGCACTTCACCGACTTTTTCCGGATCCAGGGCTGAGGTCGGCTCATCCAGCAGCAGAACGGCGGGGTTAATGGCCAGCGCCCGCGCAATACCGATACGCTGCTTTTGGCCGCCGGAGAGACTGTGCGGATAGTGGTCTTTTTTATGCAGCAACCCCACCTGCTTTAAGAGTCGTTCAGCAATAGCCAGCGCCTCCTGCCGCGGACGCTTTTTAGCGTATATCAGTCCTTCGGTAATATTTTGCAGTGCGGTGAGGTTATGAAAAAGATTCCACGATTGAAAAACCATAGCGGTTTTTGATCGTAGTTTTTCAATCTCCTTTTTTCCCGCTTTTGCGCAATCCAGCGCCACATCATCTATTCTTATTTGCCCGCTATCGGCAGGCTCTAAGAAATTAAGCGTACGTAATAGCGTGGTTTTCCCCGAGCCGCTGGGGCCAATAATGCAAATAATCTCGCCGGAATGAATGCTGAGCGATACCTCTTTTAGCACTCTTTCACCGGAGAAGCTTTTACTGATCTTATTGAGCGTTATCATAATGAGATATTCGTGAATAATGATTATTTGCCGCACACCGGCATTTATTTCTGTACAAAAACTATATTGCCGCCGTTCAGATGATAGCAAACAAGAAAATCATCTATCGAAAGTCAAAAAATAACTTTTTATATATTTGTTATGACAATGAGGCTTGATTGTAATCAAACCTTATTTGCAAAACAGGATTGCGGTAATCGATATTTTTTATTCAAATTTACTGAACAATGAGAGCAAATTGTTTCGATTTTAATCATCGCGTCGTCGGCCTATTATTTATCACATCGGGGCAACAACGCTCCAACACTGACAAAACGCTTAAGGAATACGACCATGAAATCCATCAAAACTTTCGTTGCAGTTGCCGCACTCTCTACGATCTCTTTCGGTACTTTTGCGCAGAGCATCAGCGCCAGCGCTTCCACACTGGACCGCGCAGAAGCCAAAATTGCCGCTCAGGCCGCAGAGCAAGGCGCGTCTTACAAAATCACCAGCGCTCAGTTCAATAACCGCGTGCATATGACCGCAGAACTGACGAAATAAACTCACCCGTCATACTTCAAGTTGCATGTGCGTTGGCTGCGCGCGCTCACCCGAATCACTTACCAGAGTAAGCTCATCGGGATTCACTGACTTGCCGCCTTCCTGCAACCCGAATTATTTAGGGTATATAACAATATTGCCGGGCCGCCGGAAGACACAGGCGACAGCGACAACACGATGAAATAAGGAACAGAATATGAAAAATATCGGCGTAGTCACCGCACTGCTGTTAGCCGCTACACTTTCGTCCGGGGCGATGGCCGCAGAGAATAGCTTTGCGCGTCCGGAGGCAGGTTCAAATATCGACACGTCCGTGCATCAGAATCATATTGATGTCAGCCATGCCTTTGATAAAGAGAGCCTGACCGCAGGCAATCTTCAGTAACGCACAGCCCAGGGCGCGCGCGGAATTATCCGCTGCGCGCCCTACTTTTTCTGCCAGTGTGCCCACGGATTATCCGCCGGCGCTTCCGCTTTTGCCGTATCGGTATCGGACAACGAATCGATATACAACGCTTCCACTTCTTTACGCGCCCAAGGCGTGCGGCGTAAAAACTTCAGGCTCGACTTAATACTCGGCTCGCTTTTAAAGCAGTTGATGTTGATGCGTTTCGCCAGTTCGGCCCAGCCATATCGCGCGACCAGCGCGTTTAACAGCGCTTCCAGCGTGATGCCGTGCAGAGGATCGTTTGGGTGCTGCATTGCGTCTCTTTACCTGAATTAAAAATTTCGCTCACCATACTGGCTCCCGACGCCAATCGCAACAGCCCCGCCTCCCCCTTATCCAAAATTCGCAAAAGCACAGAACCCTCCACGGTCATAAATTAGAAAAGAACGTTATTGGTTGATTATTTTCGCTTAAGGCAAGCTGGCTTCAACCACCCGACTGAGGAATCGATCATGCGCTGTTGTTGTCCCCGAACCCTGAATCTGCATCGACGAAAACACCTGAATACCGCCTTCGGAGAACACAATGAACGCGACAACCTTACCGATACTGGATCTGGCCCGCTACGCGGACCCCGCTGAAAAAGCGGCGTTTCTCGCCGACCTGCGCCACGCCGCCCGCGATATCGGTTTCTTTTATCTGATCAACCACGGCGTCGATGAGTCGCTGCAGCAGGCCGTGCAGCAGCAATCACGCGCCTTTTTTGCCCTGCCCGACGATCAAAAGCAGAGGGTGGCAATGATTCACTCTCCGCATTTTCGCGGCTACAACCGCGCCGCTTCTGAATTAACCCGCGGTCAACCCGACTGGCGCGAGCAGTTCGATATCGGCGCCGAGCGCCCGGCCCTGCAGCTTAGCGAACGCGCGCCGCGCTGGCAGCGCCTGCAGGGGCCGAATCTCTGGCCAGAGGCGTTGCCCTCGCTCAAACCCACATTACTGACCTGGCAACGGGAAATGACCCAGGTTGGGATCACCCTGCTGCGCGCCTTCGCCGAAGCGCTGCGCCTGCCGCTGGATGCCTTCGATGGCCTGTATGGCGATAAGCCCAATGAACATATCAAGCTGATCCGCTATCCCGGCCGGCAGGAGACCCAGAGCGCCCAGGGCGTTGGCGCGCATAAGGATTCCGGCTTCCTCAGCTTCCTGCTGCAGGATGAGCAGAAAGGATTGCAGGTCGAAGTCTCCCCTGACCGCTGGATTGACGCGACCCCGCTGGCGGGCAGCTTTGTGGTGAATATCGGCGAGCTGCTGGAGCTGGCAACCAACGGCTATCTGCGGGCAACGGTGCACCGGGTCGTTTCGCCGCCTGCCGACCAGCAGCGGCTGTCGATCGCTTTCTTCCTCGGCGCCCAACTGGATGCCGTGGTCCCCGTCTACACGCTGCCCGACGAGCTGGCCCGCGAAGCCCTCGGACCGGATAGCGACCCGCAAAACCCGCTGCTGCGCGAGGTGGGCTGGAATTACCTGAAAGGGCGTCTGCGTTCGCATCCTGATGTCGCCGAGCGCTACTACCAGGATGTTTTTCGCGAACGCGCCGAGCAATTGATCGTGTAGACCCTAAATAATTCGGGTTGCAGGCAGGCGGCAAGTCAGTGAATCCCAATGAGCTTACTCTGGTAAGTGATTCGGGTGAGCGCGCGCAGCCAACGCGCATGCAATTTGAAGTATGACGGGTATAAACATAACAACAATACAAGGAATAAAATGATGAAATATGCCGCATTTAAACTGGCAGGGGTTGCACTGTCTCTCTCTCTGGCATGGAGTTCCGCCCAGGCCGCCGCGCTGCGCGTCGCCGCGGACCCGGTGCCGCACGCCGAGATCCTTAACTACATTAAGAAGATCGATCCCAGCCTCGACCTGAAAATCGTCGAACTCACCAGCGGCGTTAACGCCAACGAACTGCTGGCCAACGGCGATGTCGATGCCAACTACTTCCAGCACGTCCCCTATCTGAAAGATCAGGAGAAAGCGCTGGGCAAAACCTTCGCCGTCGCTGCGACCGTCCATATTGAGCCGCTGGGGATCTATTCGCGCAAGCATAAAGATTTTAAATCGCTGCCCGAGAACGCCACCGTGGCGGTACCGAATAACACCACTAACCTGAGCCGCGCGCTGTTCCTGCTGCAAAATCAGGGTTTGATTAAGCTGGCGGCAAAATTTACCGACCCGGCGACAACCCTGGCGACGCCGAAAGATATCGTGGAAAACCCGAAGCACCTGAAAATCCTTGAGATTGAATCACCGCAGATCCCGCGGTCGCTGGATGACGTTGACCTGGCGGTGATAAACGGCAACTACGCGCTGGAAGCCGGGCTGGTGCCGGCCAAAGACGCGCTGGGTCTGGAGAGCGCGACCAACAACCCGTACGCCAACATTCTGGTGACAACGCCGGCGCTGGCGAACGATCCGCGCATCAAGGCGCTGGCCAAAGACCTCACCTCGCCGCAGGTCGCCGAATTTATTCGTAAGCAGTATAACGGCTCGGTGATCCCGGTTGCTCCTCAGTCATGATTGAGATTGTCGGGCTGAGTAAAACCTATGCCGGAACAGGCCGACCGGCGCTAAACGATGTCTCTCTGCAGGTGCCGAGAGGAGCCGTTTACGGCATCCTCGGCCGCAGCGGTGCAGGCAAAAGTACGCTGATACGCTGCCTGAATCTGCTGGAGCGGCCCACGTCGGGCCGCATTATTGTGAACGGGAACGATATTACCCGGATGGATAAAACCGCGCTGCGCGAGTACCGGCTGCGTACCGGCATGATCTTCCAGCACTTTAATTTACTTCACGCCCGCAGCGTCGCCGACAATGTCGCGGTGCCGCTGGAGATAGCCAAAGTGCCGAAAGCCGCCCGTCAGGCGCGGGTGGCGGAGCTGCTGGAACTGGTCGGGCTGGCGGATAAAGCCGCCGCCTTTCCGTCACAGCTTTCCGGCGGGCAAAAACAGCGCGTGGGGATCGCCCGCGCGCTGGCCGCGCGGCCGGATGTGCTGCTGTGCGATGAGGCCACCAGCGCCCTCGACCCCGAGACCACGGCCTCGGTGCTCAGCCTGCTGGCGGATATCAACCAAAAGCTGAACCTCACCATCGTGCTGATCACCCATGAGCTGGAAGTGGTGAAAACCCTCTGCGACCACGCGGCGCTGCTGGAGCACGGGGAGATTATTGAAAGCGGCAGAATTGCCGATTTGCTGGTGGCGCCATGGTCGCGGCTACGGCAGTCGCTGCTGCACGATCCTCAGGCAGAGCGGGATTTCCTCGCTCGCCACGGTTTTCACGGGAGGCCATTATGCGGAGTAGCATGAGTTGGGAAGATCTCTGGCCGCTGCTGCTTCAGGGCACGGTAGATACCGTTTATATGGTCGGCCTGGCGGCGCTGTTTACCGTGCTGCTCGGGCTGCCGACCGGCGTGCTGCTGTTTGTTTCACGCCGCAACGGCCTGGCGCCGATGCCGAAGCTCAACGCCGTGCTGGGCGCGATTATCAACTTTGGTCGTTCGCTGCCGTTTATCGTGCTGCTGATCGCGCTGATCCCATTCACCCGGCTGATTATTGGCACCACCCTCGGCAGTACCGCCGCGGTGGTTCCGGTCACCATTGGCGCCTTTCCGTTCTTTGCGCGGCTGACGGAGAACGCGCTGGATGAAGTGGATTACGGGCGTATCGAGGCGATTTTATCGATGGGCGGCAATATCTGGCACGTGATCTTTAAATCGCTGCTGCCGGAAGCGCTGCCGACGCTGCTGGCCGGCATCACGCTGACCATCGTTATGCTGATCGGCTTCTCTTCGATGGCGGGCGTGATTGGCGGCGGCGGACTGGGCGATCTGGCTATTCGCTACGGCTATCAGCGCTTCAATAACGAGGTGATGTTCGGTACCGTGCTCATTCTGGTCGCGCTGGTGCAGGGCGTGCAGATGGCCGGCGACCGTCTGGTCCGCGGCCTCGCCCACCGTCGTTAACAATAAGCGGGTGGCCGCGCGCCATCCGCGATTAAAACCCGCTTTCGCGCACCAGGGTGCGTATCAGCTCCGCTGCCGGCAGCTCGCGAATCAGGCTCACTCCCTGCCCGGCCCAGTGCGCACCGTACTGACGATCTCCCTGCGCTTTCGCCGCCGATGCCAGCGCCTTTCCGGCGTCGTAAGCCACGGGATAAGCCGGAATCAGCGGCGGATCGTTTATTTCATGCCAGCCGTTAACCAGACATCTCGCCGGGCGTCCGGAAATGGCTGAGGTTAAAACCGTTTGCCCGTCAGATGCGCTTTTAAGGGCCTCACGGTATCCGCCATCCGTGGACGATTCAGGGCACAGCAGAAACGCCGTCCCTAGCTGCGCCCCGTCTGCGCCCAGGTTCATTACGCTGTTAATTCCCGCGCCGTCCATCACGCCGCCAGCGGCGATAAGCGGAATATCGGTATGCCGTCTTATCGTCTGAACCAGAGTAAAGGTGCTCATCTGCCCGTCGGGCGCCAGCGGATCAAAGAAGCCGCGATGGCCGCCGGCCTCGTAGCCCTGCGCCACCACCATATCGATTCCCTGCTCTACGGCCAGCAGCGCCTCTGCCACGCTGGTCGCGCTCGCCAGAGTGACGATCCCCTTTTCCCGCAGTCGGCGAAGGGTTTCACGATCCGGCACGCCAAAATGAAAGCTCACCGCCGCCGGAGTCAGGTCGAGCAGCAGCTCGGCCATCCGCGGCTGCTGCTGAAAACTGAGATAAATTTCCGCCAGCGTCTCCGGCGGCAAGCTGCCAAAGCGCGCAAATTCCGGGCGCAGCCGCGCCAGCCACCGGGCTTCACGCTGCGGATCCCTTACCGCCGGGGCGTGGCAAAACAGATTGACGTTAAACGGACGGGTGGTTAAGCGCCGGGTCCGGTTAATCAGCGTTTCAGCCTGCTCTACGGTTGACGAGCCCAGCCCCAGCGAGCCGAGCGCGCCGGCCCCGCTGACCGCTGCCGCCAGTTCCGGCGTCGACACGCCGGCCATCGGTGCCTGAATAATGGGGTAATCAATATCAAGCTGCTGCGTAAGCCTGTTGCTCATGGTTTGCCCTGTTTAAATTTGTGCGTTCGGGCCATTAAAATCTCTTTTAGAGATGATAAGATCAACATTATTTTCAAATTAAGAATAAAAATATGAACCACACCACATTAGAGATTTTTAAAACGGTGGCGCAAGAGCGCAGCGTCACCCGCGCGGCAAAGCGGCTGGGGCGCGCCCAGTCCAATATCACCACCCGCATTCACCAGCTGGAAGAGGAGCTGGGCGTGGAGCTGTTTGCCCGCGGCAATAAAAGGATGCTGCTGTCCCCCGCCGGTGAACATTTTTTGGGCTACGCGCTGAAGATCCTCAACCTGGCCGAAGAGGCCAGACAGGCGCTGCATCCGGCGACGCCGGGCGGCAATTTACGCATGGGGGCGATGGACGCCACCGCCGCCAGCCGCCTGCCGCCGCTGCTTCCCCGGTTTCGCGCGCTGTGCCCGGAGGTGACGCTCACCCTCAAAACCCAGCCCACCCGTCAGCTGACCCAACAGGTGCTGGACGCCGCGCTGGATTGCGCGCTGGTGAGCCTGCCGCAGGGAACGCCTCCGCCCGATGATCTGGAGTACGTATCCATCTTTAAAGAACAGCTGCTGCTGGTGCTTCCTGCCAATCCACAGCGCTTTCGCTTTGCCGCCTTTGCGCAGGGCTGTACCTACCGGGCGATGGGCGAAGCGTTTCTGGCGCAATCAGAGGAGGTGGAGAGCGAGATCCAGGACGTCGGCTCCTATCACGCGATGCTCGCCTGCGTCGCCTCCGGCGGCTATGCCGGTATCGTGCCGCAGAGCGTGCTCGATACCCTGACGCTGCCCGAAGCCAGCCAGCTGCGGCCGGTTGGCCAGGCGATCACCCAGCTTATCTGGCGCAAAGGCTACGCGTCCCCCGCCCTCGAGAAAATGCGCCAGCTTCTGGAGTCAGCCTCCGACCTTTGACGCTCGCCCCGCCCCTGCCGCCACCAGCGCGGCGGCAGCCAGCAGCGCAATGGCGGCCGCGCTCAGCGAAGGATTAAACGACCCGCTGCGGTCATACAGCGTTCCGGCAACCAGCGGGCCGACGATTTGCCCGATGCCGTAGGTCGCGGTCATGGCGGCAATCATATTGAACGAAACCAGATGATTAAGCCGCCGCCCCTCGGACAGCGCGATGGTCACGGTGCCCAAAAAGGTGCAACCCACCAGCAGCGCGCTTAATATGCAAAACGGTAACGCATGGCTCCACGCCGGGAGAATGACGCCGATTGCCTGAATCAGCAAATTAAGGGTAAACGCGCGGCGGTAGCCGAGCTTGATGACCAGCCGGTGCCAGATAAAGCAGGAGGGAACGGCGGCGAGGCCGAAAATAGCCCAGATCTGCACCGGATCGATAACGTTCAGCGAACCGCTGAGAAACAGCGGAAGATAGGTGGCGGTAATAATGTAGCCGAAGCCGGCCAGGCCATAAATCAGCAGCAGTTTCCACGCCTCCCGCACCCGCCCCTCGCCCTCCTCGCGGTGTGCGGTCGCGGCGGGTTGATAAGCGATAAGGTAGTCGGCGGGGCTCAGCAGCAGACGCAGCGCGAGAACAAAAAGCACGCCAGAGCTTATCGCACATATCAGCCATATCTGCTGGCTGGAGAGCGCCAGCGCCTTCCCCAGGGAGATAAATTCCGCCGACAAGAATATCCCCATTCCGACGCCAGAAAAAAGCACCGGCGCGCCGTTAGGGTGCTTCATATGCTGCAGTAGCCAGAGGGAGGCGGCGATCAGCGTCACCGCGCTGAGTAATCCGGCAATTCCGCGCACCACAATAATCGCCAGGGGGGAAACCAGGAACGCCAGTAAGGCCAGGCACACCAGCGTCAACAGTGCGGAAAGCAGGCTTAGCCACCTGGCGTCCGCGGGCCTGGCTTTCGCCAGCAGCAGCGCGCCGGCCAGATAGCCGGCATAGTTCGCCGAAGCGGCAAGATTACCTTCACGCAGCGTCAGCAGCTGCTCATTGAGCATCAGCGGCAGGATCCCGGTATAGGCAAATCGGCCATAGCCCATGCCAACGATCAGCACGACCGAACCGGCCAGCGCCAGCAGAAAGGCCTTCCATTCCGGCCTGGTTGCAAAAACGTTCACCCACACCCCTCCATTATTATTCTCAAATAAAGAATCATAAATAATAATAATTCTTTATTTATTATGATTTCGCTTGCCACGATGCGCAAGCAGCGCCATGCGGCAGCGCCCGGCCTGCGGGGAGAAACTTTACGGCAACGGCCGGGGGATGCTTCGGCGAGTAACGAAATGTGGAGTGAGGCGCTGGACATCCTTGTCCAGAGGGATTTAACGGTGGCTAAAAGCCAGTTTGGCAGCAAATAACATAAAGAGGCCGCCGGTTGCGCGGTCCATCCACCGAATAAATAGCGGCGTCTTTAATAGCCGAGCGGCAGAGCGGCTGGTCAGGATTAGCGTTAACGACCAGAGCGTCCCGATCGCCACGTGGATGGCGACCAGCAGGAACGTCCAGACGATGGGCGAGTGGCCGGTCGGAATAAACTGCGGCAGGAAAGAGACGTAAAAGATCCCCATTTTCGGATTGAGCACATTGCCCATCATCCCTTTTAAAAACCAGTTACTTGCCGGCGCCGCCGCCCTGTCCTGATGAACAAAATGACCGCGCGGCTTGAGAATTAACTGAATGCCCAGCCAGCATAAATAGGCGGCCCCGCACCATTTGAGCAGGTCATACGCCAGCTCCGATGCCGCCAGCAGCGCCCCAAGACCGAAGGCGACCGCCGCCCCCCAGATAAAACATCCCGTATCAATGCCCAGCGCCGCCTGAAAGGCTTTTTTTCCGCCTTCAACGGTAGCGGTTCGCAGAATTAAAGCGGTATCCAGGCCTGGGGTAAGGGTGAGCAACAGCGCAGCAAAAGAGTAAGCAAGAAGGGAATCAGCAACGGACATTTTCTCTCTCCGAAAGCGAAGATTCTAGATAAAACCCGCCGCAGAGACAATCGAATAAATTCGCTTTGCCGGGCGCGTTAAAAGCTCTTTGTGACAAATGGCCGCCGCAAAAGCGGATACAGTCAATCGACCAAACCTTTATTGATACAGGCTGTTATGACGCTTAACGCTATCCGCATCGCCAGGCCGGTCACCGACCTTTCACTCAGTAGCCACATGTACTGCACAGGCCTTGGGCTGGAGCAGATCGCGCAGTTTGCCGATCATGACGGCTTTAGCGGCGTGATGGTCGGACGCCGCGATCTCGGCTGGCATCTTGAATTCACCCTCTGCCATCATCATCCGGTGAAGCCCTCTCCGGGCGAGGAAGATTTGCTGGTGCTTTATTACCCGGAAGCCGCAGAATGGCGGGAACAGTGTGCGAAAATGCTGACCGCCGGTTTTGCGCCGGTCAGCGCGTTCAATCCGTACTGGAATGTGAACGGTAAAACCTTTGTCGAAGGCGACGGTTATCGCGTGGTGCTGCAGAACAGAAGCTGGCCGTAGGCGCTACTCCATAAGCCGGACGTCAGGATGGCGCGGGCTTGCCGCCTCGTGAAAAATATCGCCCAGCCAGCAGGGAATTTCCGCCTCCGGGAAATCGTCCGGGATGATGATCCCACGCAGCGGCGAGCATTTACGCTCGTTCAGATCGACGCGGAAAAGTAGCCAGCGTTCGCCCTGGCGCTGGACGCCAATATGGCGCCCGAATACGTCATAAATCAGCATTCCATCACCCTGCCGATCGCAGGGGATGATGGGCGGCTCATGCATGCCATTATGCTTTGCCCTCGCGCAGCCACGGGGTCACGGTAATCCCTGTCAGCAGCCCTTCCGGGCTCAGCAGCCGCGTGACGGTTTGCCCCCACGGCTCAATGCGGTTGTCCACCAGCAGACGATAGCCTCTGGCCTTCAGCGCGTCGGTGGCGGTGTTGATATCGCGCACTTCAAACTCGACCCACGCCTGCGGCACCGGCAGATAGTCAGGCCAGAGATCGGCGTCAAAGCAGGAGCGCGCCGCCTGCGCCAGCGGCCACAGGGCAAAATGTTTTACCCCGCCGATGGCGTCATGTTCGGTCAGCAGATACTCTTCGTTACCGGGCATCGGTTTTAGCGGCAGGCCCAGCGCAGCCACATAAAACTCCCTGCTGGCCGGCGTCGATTGCGTTATCGGCCCAAAGCCGGCGACAAAAAGCACATCCATACCGTCTAAATCGTATTCCATACTCTCTCCTGTCATTATCCGTGATGCGTTAACAGATTTTATACTCTGCCGCGCACGACTTTCCCAGAATCCTCTTTTCTCATGACTATTTTTAGTGCGTTTACCTGAATCATTGAGAAAACGCATGCTCTGCTCGTTGCGGCCGACGGCGCTGCGCTATGCTTAGCCTCCCTTTGGTTTGCAATACTTCGCGTTATGACCACTTCCGCCAGCACCACTCAGCTTAATCTGCGTATTATTTCTATCGTTGTTTTTACCTGTATCTGCTATCTCTCTATTGGCCTGCCGCTCGCCGTACTGCCGGGCTATATCCACTATCAGCTGGGCTATAGCCCCTTTATCGCCGGCGTGGTCATCAGCCTTCAGTACATCTCAACCCTGATCAGCCGCCCGCATGCGGGCCGCTACACCGACATCTGGGGGCCGAAAAAAGTCGTCAGTCGGGGGATTGTTTGCTGCCTGCTCAGCGGTCTCTTCACGCTGCTCGCGGTCTTGCTGCAATCCTCGCCGCCGCTGGCCGTTGCCGCGCTGTTGGTGGGGCGCATTTTCCTCGGCGTCGGGGAAAGTTTTACCGCCACCGGCGCGACCCTTTGGGGGATCAAAACCGTCGGTGCGATTCACACTTCGCGGGTGATCTCGTGGAACGGCGTGGCGACCTACGTCGCCATGGCGGTCGGCGCCCCGCTGGGTGTCATGCTTAACGGCTATTTTGGCATCAGCGGATTTGCCGCCGTGGTGATCCTGGCGGCGGCGGCTGGCCTGCTCTATGCCCGTACGCGGCAGGACGTCAGCGTGACGGCGGGGATCAGAGCGCCGTTTCATGTGGTGGCGCGCAAAATCTGGCCCTACGGGCTGGGGCTGGCGCTGGGTACCGTCGGTTTTGGGGTTATCGCAACCTTTATTACCCTCTACTTCTCCGCCCATAGCTGGCAAGGCGCGGCGTTTACCCTCTCCCTGTTCAGCATCGGTTTTATCTGCATCCGCCTGATCCTGGGCAACACCATTACCCGCTACGGCGGCGTGCCGGTATCGTTAATCTGTTTTGCGATCGAATGTATCGGCCTGCTGATCATCTGGTCGGCCTCCTCGGCGTGGATGGCCGGAATGGGCGCCTTTCTCACCGGCTCGGGCTTTTCGCTGGTCTTCCCGGCGCTTGGCGTGGAAGCGGTGAAACAGGTTGAAGAACAGAATCAGGGCACCGCGCTGGGCACCTATTCGGCCTTTCTCGATCTGGCGTTGGGATTAACCGGCCCGGTCGCCGGCTGGGTGGCCGGTTATTACGATCTGGAGACTATTTATTTGTTGGCGGCGGCGGTGGTCGCGCTGGCATTTATCTTGATTTTGCGCATTTACCTGCAACAACGCGCTGCTTTACCGCGAACCTGAGGAAGCATCGTCGAAAGATAACCGGCGCAAATATGGGTAAAAAATTAATCAATAATTGACGGCAATTCGGCTTCCGTGCCACCATCGCCTCAGCGTCCGGCAAGCGGCGCGATGGTGGTACGGGTGAATATCAGAGACCGCATGTTTAAGGTCCATGCCCGTCCGCAACCTGATTCTGGCGGGAATAAAGACATGCACCAAAGTTTTAATCAGCGCGTTCATTTCTATTACTGCATTCTGGTGGCGCTGAAAATACACGCAAAATCGAAGAAATCAGGCGGTATCCGCGGGAAAAATAATTTCCTGCTCAAGTGGCTGCGCAAAGCGCAGGACAACAATATATTCCACCCGGATATTACCAGCGAGATCGAATGGCTGCGCGGCAAAATCATTCAGGCCGGCTACGATACCGACCTTGAACCCATGCTCGATTTTGTCTACGCCACCGCCAAACGCGCGGAAGATCTTAAGAACGCCGACTGATTCACGCCCGAGCCGCCTGGCCCGGGCGTTGTACTTTAGCGTTTGTTACGGTGCGTCAGGAGATAGACTGCCGGGATCACCAGCATCGAGAGCAGCGGCGCGGTGATCATCCCGCCGATCATCGGCGCGGCGATACGCTGCATCACCTCCGAACCGGTGCCCCCTCCCCACATAATCGGCAGCAGTCCGGCCATGATTGTCGCCACGGTCATCACCTTCGGGCGCACGCGCAGCACGGCCCCTTCATGAATCGCCTCGTTGAGCGCGCGATCGTTCAGCTCGGAGCGGCGTTTCGCGATCGCCTGGTTCAAATAGAGCACCATAATCACCCCGAACTCCGCCGCCACGCCGGCAAGCGCAATAAAGCCCACGGCGGCGGCTACCGACAGGTTGTAGCCCAGCAGCCAGAGCAGCCAGACGCCGCCGATCAGCGAAAACGGCAAAGTTCCCATAATCAGCAGAGCGTCTTTAACGCGGCTGAAAGTGACGTAAAGCAGGATAAAGATAATCATCAGGGTAAACGGCAGCACGATTTTCAGCTTCGCGGTGGCGCGCTCAAGGTACTCATACTGCCCGGACCAGGTCAGCGAGATGCCTTCCGGCAGCCTGACCCGTTTGCCGACCTCGCTCTGCATTTCATCAACTGCGGATTTTAAGTCGCGCCCGCGAATATCCACGTAGATCCAGTCCGACAGGCGGGCGTTTTCGCTTTTCAGCATCGGCGGGCCGTCGGTAATGGTGATGTCCGCCAGTTCCGAGAGCGCGACCTGCGCCCCGCCGCTGGTCACTACCGGCAGATCGCGCAGCTTTTGCAGCGAGTCGCGCATTTCGCGCGGGTAGCGGACGCCGATCGGGTAACGTTCTCGCCCCTCGATGGTTTCGCCGATGTTATCGCCGCCGACGACGCTGGCGACGATTGACTGCAGCTCCTTCACCGACACGCCGTAGCGGGCGGCTTTCACCCGGTCGATAGCGATATCGATATAGCGGCCGCCGTCGAGGCGTTCCGCCAGCGCCGACGTCACCCCCGGTACGCTACGCACGATGCGCTCAATCTCTTCGGCGGTCTTTTCGATCTCCGCCAGATTGTTACCGTTCACTTTGATGCCGACCGGGCTTTTGATGCCGGTCGCCAGCATGTCCAGGCGATTACGGATCGGCGGTACCCAGACGTTGGCTATCCCCGGTACCTTCACCGTATTGTCGAGCTCCTCGATCAGCTTATCCATGGTCATGCCGGGCCGCCATTCGCTTTTCGGCTTGAACTGAATCGTGGTTTCCAGCATGGTCAGCGGCGCCGGGTCGGTAGCGCTGTCCGCCCGCCCGGCCTTGCCGAATACGCTTTGCACTTCAGGAATGGTCTTGATCAGACGGTCGGTCTGCTGCAGTAAGCGTCCGGCTTCGCGGCTGGAGATCCCCGGCAGCGTGGAGGGCATATACAACAGGTCACCCTCGTCAATTTGCGGCAGAAATTCGCTGCCGAGCTGCGCCAGCGGCCACAGCGTGGCAACCAGCAGCAGGCCCGCCGCCGCCAGCGTCGCCTTCGGCCACTGCAAAACTTTATCCAGCAGCGGCTCATAGGCGCGAATCAGCCAGCGGTTGAGCGGATTGGCGGTTTCATCAGGAATTTTGCCGCGAATAAAGTAGCCCATCAGCACCGGCACCAGGGTGATCCCGAGTCCGGCGGCCACCGCCATCGAATACGTTTTGGTGAAGGCCAGCGGCGAGAACATCTTGCCCTCCTGAGCCTCGAGGGTGAACACCGGAATAAACGACAGGGTGATAATCAGCAGGCTGCAAAACAGCGCCGGCCCCACTTCCGACGCCGCGTGCTGGGCAATCTGCCAGTAGTCGGCGGAGGACGGCTGGCGTTCAGGGTGCTCGTGCCGCCACTGCTCCAGAACCTTATGCATATTTTCTATCATCACGATTGCCGCATCGACCATGGCCCCGATGGCGATCGCAATCCCGCCGAGCGACATCATATTGGCGCTGACGCCCTGATAGTGCATCACAATAAACGCGCCAAGGATCCCCAGCGGCAGCGTGATCATCGCCACCAGCGCGCTGCGGAAGTGGAACAGAAACAGCGAGCAGACCACCGCCACGACGATAAATTCCTCAATGAGCTTATGGGTCAGGGTCTCGACGGAGTTTTTAATCAGCTGCGAACGATCGTAGACCGGAACAATCTCCACGCCTGCGGGCAGGCTTTTTTGCACTTCCGCCAGTTTGGCCTTTACCGCGTTAATGGTGCTGAGCGCGTTTTTACCCGAGCGCATAATGATTATCCCGCCTGCCACCTCGCCCTGGCCGTTGAGCTCGGCGACGCCGCGCCGGATCGCCGGTCCCCGGCGCACGCTGGCGACGTCGGAGAGCAGTACCGGCACGCCGCTGCGCGCAGCGATAACCACCTGGTTAAAGTCGTCGATGGATTTCAGGTAGCCGGTGGTGCGTACCATATATTCGGCTTCGCCCAGCTCGAGCACCGAACCGCCCCCTTCCTGGTTGGCGCTCTGGATCGCGCTAATCACCTGCTCGTGGGTGACGTTCAGCGCCCGCAGCCGGTCAGGATTAAGGATCACCTGATACTCTTTGACCATTCCGCCGACGCTGGCCACCTCCGAAACATCCGGCACGGTTTTCAGTTCATATTTGAGGATCCAGTCCTGAATCGCCCGCAGGTCGCCGAGGCTATGCTGGCCGCTTTTGTCGGTAAGCACATATTCAAACACCCAGCCGACGCCGGTGGCATCCGGCCCCAGCGACGCTTTCGCTTCCGGCGGCAGGCTGCTCTGGACCTGGCTCAGGTACTCCAGCACGCGGGAGCGCGCCCAGTACGGGTCCGTTCCATCATCAAACAGCACATAGACATAAGCATCGCCGAACATCGAAAAGCCGCGCACGGTTTTCGCTCCCGGCACCGACAGCATGGTGGTGGTCAGCGGGTAGGTCACCTGATCTTCGACAATCTGCGGCGCTTTCCCCGGATA
Organism: Klebsiella sp. RCJ4; assembly: GCF_009025755.1. Lineage (NCBI taxonomy): Bacteria > Pseudomonadati > Pseudomonadota > Gammaproteobacteria > Enterobacterales > Enterobacteriaceae > Klebsiella > Klebsiella sp. RCJ4. Next base: position 32,676 of record NZ_WCIN01000020.1, on the reverse strand, counting down.
GCTCACGCGAATGATCACCTGGGTATCGGAGAGATCCGGCAGCGCGTCCAGCGGCGCCTGCTGTACCGACCAGACGCCCCAGGCAGCCATAATCAGCGTCGCCAGCAATACCAGCAGGCGGTTGCGCAATGACCAGCGGATAACGGCGGCAATCATGGCTGCTCCTTAGCGCCGTTCAGCGGCATCATTGAGGTGACTCGCGCCCCTTCATCGGTCAGGACGAAATGAAACATCACCGACTCGCCGGGCCGCATCTGTTCCCGCAGCTGCGGCGTAATAGCAAAATCCATGATCATCGCCGGCCATTTCAGCGCCGGTACCGGCTGGTGCGCAATGGTTACCGCCTCATCGTTCACGGCCTTAATAACGCCCTGCGCTGAGTAGCTTTTTGCTTCCTCCTCTTGCCCGGCCATTTGCGGCAGCGCGCTGCGCAGGCTGGCTTCGGAGTCAATCAGGAACTGCCCGGAGGTCACCACCTTTTGGCCCGCTTCGAGGCCGGATTTAATCTCGACCAGACCATTCTGCGTTCGCCCTGCGGTCACCTCGACCGGACGGAAATGCCCCTCGCCGTCGGCGATTAGCACCCGATTGCTGGTGCCGGTGGCAATTAATGCCTCTTCCGGAATAGCCAGAACGGCGCTCTCCTGCTGCGCCTCAGCCAGCTCAACGTTCAAATACATGCCCGGTTTGAGCCGATGCTGCGGATTATTCAGCACTACGCGGGCTTTCAACGTACGGGTGGTGGCTTCGAGGTCGGGAAGCAGTTCGCTGACGGTTCCCTGAAACGCCATACCGGGCCAGCTGCCGGTGGTGGCCGTCACCTTACTGCCTTCGCGCAGCAGGCTGGCCTGGCTTTGCGGGTAATCAATCACGATCCAGACCGGATCGAGGCTGGCCAGCTCGAACAGCGGTTGGGCTGTCGTGACCTGCGCGCCGGTGCGCACATCCAGCTTGCTGACGTAGCCATCGTGCGGCGCGCGCACCGTCATGCGGGTTTGCGGTTGACCGCTGCGCTCAACGCTACGGATAACCGCTTCCGGCATAAACTGCAGCCGCAGGCGGTCGCGGGCCGCGGCGGTCAGCCCGCTATCGCCCAGCCGCCTCACCGCCAGATACTCCTGCTGCGCCGCCGCCCACTGCGGGATCCACAGCTCCGCCAGCGGCTCGTTCTTTTTCACAAACTGCTGGGAGGCGTTGACGTAAAGTTTCTCAATCAGACCGCTGGCCAGCGCCGGTACCGTTTCAACGCCCCGCTCATCAATGGCCACGGTAGCAAAAGCATTGAGCTTCATCGCCAGCGTCTGGCGGGAGACGTTCGCCGTACGGACGCCAAGGTTTTGCTGCTGGCGGGCGCTAATCTGCACGCCCCCGGCGTCTTCTCCCGCGCCTTCATCGGCGTAACGCGGCACCAGATCCATATCCATAAACGGCGATTTACCCGGTTTATCAAAGCGCGTAGCGGGGGCCATTGGATCGTACCAGTACAGCACTTTGCGGCCCGTTTCCGCCTGGCCGCCGCCAGCGGCGGGCATCGGCGCGCTTCGCGAACCCAGCCAGTAGCCGCCCGCGGCGGCAAGGGCGACGGCCAGCGCCACAAGGGTAAGAGCAGATTTAAGCTTCATTATTTAACATCCTGTGGAATAAGGTAGCGAATAGCGGCCCACGCATCGGCAAGCGCTTTCTCCGCATTGTTGCTGGCAATTTCTCCGCTCAGGAGATCGCGACGAGCGGCGAGCAGATCAGGCAGCGCGGAGCTGCCGCCCCGATACTGGGCATTGACGAGACTCACCTTCTTGCGCAGCAGCGGCATCACCTCGCTTTGCTGGCGATCGTAAATGGCTTTCGCGGCGTTATATTGCGAAATCAGCTGATACTGCTGCGCCTGATGTTCGCGCATCAATAACGTCAGCCGATCGTTGGCTTCATAGGTACGGGAGACGTCCGCTGCGTGGTCTTTGTCCTGACGTTTGCCCTGAAAAATAGGCATATCGACGGTAAACATGACCCCCACCATGTCGTCATAATCATCACCGCGTCGGGCGTAATAAACCTCAACGCCCACGTCGGGGATCGCCGCGACTTCCGACTGACCTGATTTCGCTTTCGCCAGATCGGCTTCTCTGGCGGCCTGGATCACTTCCGGGTGAAGTTTAATCCCGGCCATTAGGTCGGCTTCGTCGGCAGGCAGACGTTCAATGCGCGGCAGCGGGCCGGAGATATCGCGGACCTCCTTCCCGGTGAGCTGCAACAGGCGCGCCTGGGCGATCTGGACATCGCGGCGGGCGTTATCCTGCTCATTTTTCATCGCATTCAGCGCCAGCTGAACGTCCAGCACGCTGCTGGGACTGGCGCTGGCGCTGCTGACGCCGGCCTTTTGTACGTCGATTTGCCGGGACGTTTCGCTAATCAACGTCTGCACCGAGCGCAGCGACTTCTGCGCCACCGCCAGCGCCAGCCACGCCTGGGCGGTTTCCCGCTGCAGCCGGGCACGAATAACATCGGCATTAGCGGCGGTCTGGCGCGCCTCGGCGGTAATGGAGTCGGCTTTCCGTTCACGCTTGGTACTGCTGACGTAGTCCTGCATCACGCCAACTCTTTGCATGGTCATCCCCTCGCGGGTGAGGCGGCCGGCGTTATTGCCGCCCAGCGGGACGTTTTCAATACCAAATTTCAGCTTCGGATCGGGGAGCTGCATCGCGGAATCCGCCATATTCTTCAAAGCGTTAACCTGATGATCGTTGGCGGAGAGCTCGGCGGAGTAGTTTTCCGCCGCCGACAGGGCCTCAGAAAGCGTCGTTGCCCAGCCGTTGGTGGACATCAGCGACAGTAAAAGCGGCAGCCCGCAGGCCGCCTTATTGAAGATGTGCATAATGACTCCGGAATTATCGCGCGGTAATTGAAACGATCGCGTAGCCGGAGTCGGTCTGGCGGAAGGTGAAATCGACCTGCTCTCCCACCGCCAGCTTTTTATCGTGGTTATCAGCGAGCGCAAAGCTCATGGTCATCGCCGGCCAGTTCAGCTCGGTAACCGGAGAGTGGGCAATCACGACGGCATCGTCGCGCCAGGCTTTAATGACCCCGCTGGCCGAATAAAGCGTGGCGGAATCATCCGCCTTCTTCATCTCCGGCATATCCGCCATGGAGGACATGGTGTGATGGTGCATCGCGGCGTCTTCCGCGCTGGCGGTAAATGCGCTGAAGGAAAAGGTCAGTACGCTGGTAATAAGCAGAAAAATAGAGGTCGAACGCATAATAAAGTCTCCGAAAAAAACATAAAGTCGCCCGCAGACCGGGCAGATCTGATGGATGTTTTTAACGGTGCGTTATTCCCTGAAACGGCAGAAGCGTATCTCAACCGGCGGACCGGTGACCGGCGGCGTGCGCCAGTCCATACGTTCAGCGCAGGTCTCCTGCTGCGGGGAAACCACGAGTAGCGCGGTTTCGGAGGGGAGCGCGTTCAGCTGTAGAGAGGTTAAGGAGTTAGGCTGCGCGGTATCGGGGTCGCAGTGCTTCTCACAGATAACTTTCTGGCCGACGTTTTCCATGCCGGGCATGTTCATCATGCCATCGACAATATGGTGAATCTGCACCCTCCGCTAGCCACCAGCGCCCCCATGAACCGGTGCAGTGGCAGGCCATCACCTCCTCGACCTTCTGCTGGCGCAAGAATTGTCTAAGCTGACGAATTGCCCACGGCGGCGCGCTGCGCAGATGAAGACCGCCGATGATGGCGTATACCTGCTGGATGCCGGTGATCTTCTGGCAGTGGCGAACGGTATTGATCAATCCGCGATGTCCGCAGCCGCAGATAATGACTAACCCTCGCGTCGAGCGGTAGATCAGGACGCCTTCATCGACAATATAGTCCTCACCCTGGGATTGACCCGTCAGGAGGCCATAGGCACGCGGGTGAGCGACCGTAATCTCACCGGACCACAGCAGTCGTTCGCCGATCGCCACCGGCTCGCGGCTGTACTCCATGCGGTGGCGGGAGTAGTCGATATCTCGCGACAGCTTTTTGACTTTCCAGTTGCGTCCTGCGAGAGATAACGCCGAGTAGCGGGTGAGTCCAATCTGCGGATGACAAATAATACGGCTGTTGTCCGGCAGCCACGGCACCCCGCCGCAGTGATCGTAATGTCCGTGGGAGAGCACCGTGGCGGTCAGGTCAGATAAAGAGACGCCCATACGCTGCGCATTATGAAGAAACGTGCCGTCTGGCCCGGTATCAAACAGCACCCGGCTGGTTTCATCCTCCACAAGCAGGCTTAATCCGGGTTTCGCCTGCAGCAGGCTGTCCTGCCCCTTGCCAAGCCGGTTTTCGAGTAACACCTTAATGATTAACGCCATTTAATGACCATCCCCCCTGGTTTACGACGCCTACTGTAGCCAACCGCTGGCGGGGATGCCGTGATGAACCCTGCATAAGGAAAAGTGACGGCGTCACAATAAAGTAACATATTGATTCTGTTTAGTTGCCAGATAAGCATTGCCGTCTATGCTGATGAACGAGTTTCTCTTAACCGGAGCGCGCTATGGCAGACTGGAATCCTTCACTTTATTTGCAATTCGGCGCTGAGCGTACGCGGCCCGCCGCCGAGCTTCTCGCCCGCATCGCCCACCATCCCGCCACGCTGGCCGTTGATCTGGGCTGCGGACCTGGCAACAGTACCGCTCTGCTGCGCGATGCCTGGCCAGATGCCACGATTATCGGCGTTGATAATTCTCCGGCCATGCTGGAAGAGGCCTCCCGGCAGCTACCGGACTGCCGGTTCGTCGAGGCGGATATCACTGCGTTTCGCCCCGAGCGGCCGGCGGACGTCATTTATGCCAATGCTTCGCTGCAGTGGCTCACGGATCATCAGCGCCTTTTCCCATATCTGGTCAGCAATCTTGCGAAAAACGGCGTACTGGCGGTGCAAATGCCGGTGAACTGGCAAGAGCCCTCGCACGCGCTGATGCGTCAGGTTGCTGAAGAGATGGGGCATCCGGCCAGTGGGCGGCAGCCGCTGCCGGATGTGTCGGAGTATTACGATATGCTGACCCCCAGCGGCTGCGAGGTAGATATCTGGCGCACCACCTACCATCACCCGCTGGCATCGCACCAGGCCATTATTGAATGGCTACAGTCCACGGGCCTGCGACCGTTTTTACAACCGCTTGATGAACAGCAGCGCCAGGCGTTTCTCGAACGCTATCTGGAGCGGCTGAAACAGCACTATCCGTTACAGTGTAACGGAAAGGTGCTACTGCGATTTCCACGCCTGTTTATCGTCGCGCGCCGCTAGCGCCATCGGAGTGTAAAAAGAGGGAGAGAACGCTACGGCGCAGGAAGCAGGCGCCGTAGGCCAGGTTTACCAGGACAGATGATGGACCAGAGAGAGATCCCATGCGGTGGCCAGCAGCGAAAGAAACATGATGAGGTTCACAACCGTCTCTATGCGTTTTTCCATTTTGTTACTCCTGAGTCGTTTCCCCTGTTTTACAGGGGAAATCTTAATAACTTCTTAATCTCAGATTTTCAGAGCGTCACGCGGTAACGAACATAGTCATCGGCGGGCGTAAACTCATCATACAGACGCCGGGCCGGATTATCAGTACGAGTGTGCCAGTACAGCCGCGACCACCCTTTCTCTTTCCCTTCCGCTTGCAGCGCCTGCATCAACGCCCTGGCGATGCCTTTTCCGCGCATCGGCGGGGCAACGAACAGATCTTCCAGATAGCAAACAGGCGTCTTTACCCAGGTGCCTTCGTGAAGGACACAAATCGCAAATCCAGCGACGTTGCCATCCGCCAGGGCAACCCGGCCCAGCATGGGAGAAGCGGAATCAAGCATCCGCTGCCAGGTATATTCCGTGACGTCGGACGGCTGCGGGCTACCGTAGAAACGGGTATAGCCTTCCCATAGCTGTAGCCACTGCGCTTTGTCCTGCTGGCTCACTTCACGAATTTCAATGACCATGGGTCTCATCCCTCGTTTGGATAAGCCATTATTTTCCAGTCAGATAATTAGTTCAACCGCCGGGGGCACAATTCATCTTTTTCTCTTAATTGCCCCTGTTTCCGCTGCCGGACGAAATGGGCACAATCTTTCAGACCTGCGTTTATAAAAAAACACAGAAGTATGTTGTAACTAATTCGAATGCCAAACTAACCCGGCAGCTGCCGGGTTGAGATTAATGCTCCATCGCTTTAGCAATGTGCCCGGATGAGTGCCGGGCGGCGGCTTACGCCTTACCCGGCCGACACGATCGACGCTATTCAGGTCGTCCGTCAGCGGGCTTCAGAGTATCAGCATAATGGCTTAACGGCGGCGCGCATGCCGTCGCGCAGAATAGCATCCAGATCCTGCGTGACCCGATCAACCAGACCCGGCACTTTCGTCAGGTCCTGCTCCCAGTGGGATTCAACGGACAGTACGGCTTTTACCAGCTCGCCGGTAGTGATTTGCGCATCCCGATGCTGGGCCCATAGCGCCTTATAGCTCTCCATCCATTCGGCATCATCCTGAACCGGATAGTTCTCACCGTTACGCTCGCCGCGATAAAAGGCGATCAGCGCAGCCAGCGCAAAGGTCAGGCGCGTCGGGAGAACCCCCTCTTTCTTCTGGCCCGCCAGCAGCTGCGGCAGAATGCGGGTACGATATTTAGTCATGCCGTTCAGCGCGATAGACAGCAGCTGATGCTTGATGTACGGGTTACGGAAACGACCGGTTACCGCGCTGGCGAAGGACGCCAGCTCATCGCGCGGCAGATCGAGAACCGGAATAATCTCCTGATAAATCGCCTTCTCGACGAATGAGCAGATTTCCGCATCGTTCATCGCTTCGCCCACGGTATCCAGGCCTGCCTGGAAGGCGACCGGCACCAGCGCGGTGTGCGCGCCGTTAAGAATGGCCACTTTACGCTCTTTGTACGGTTTAATATCGTCAACAATCAGCACATTAAGCGGTAGCTTATCGAGGCGCAGCTCGGCGGCCAGGGATTTCGGCCCCTGAATGACAAACAGGTAGAAATGTTCGGCGGTATCGAGGAAACCGTCTTTATACCCCAGCTGCTCTTCAATCTGCGCGGCTTCATCGCGCGGATAGCCGGTCACAATACGGTCTACCAGGGTGGAGCAAAAAGCGTTGGCTTCATCCAGCCATGCCACAAACGCTTCCGGCAGCGCCCACTCCTGCGCATAGCGCAGCACCAGTTCCCGCAGCGCTTCACCGTTATAATCAATCAGCTCGCAGGGAACGATGACCCAGCCTTTATCCGCCGCGCCGGAGAAATGGCTGTAGCGTTCAAACAGCAGGCGGGTCAGTTTTGCCGGATAGCTCACCGCAGGCGCATCCTCGAAGCGGTCCCCCGCGTGGTAGCTAATACCCGCTTCGGTGGTATTGGAAAACACAAACCGCATATCCGGGTTGTGCGCCAGCCGCAGCAGTTCATCGTAATCCGCATAGGCGCTGATTTCGCGGTTTACCGAGCGAATCAGACGCGCATCGCTGACCGCTTCCCCTTTCTCGTTCAGGCCACGAATAATCGTGGTGTAGAGGCCATCCTGGGTGCTGAGCGACGGCGGGAATGAGCTCTCAATCGGACGCACGATCACCACCCCGGCATTCAGGTCGGTATACTCGTTCAGCAGATCGATCTGCCAGTCGATAAACGCGCGCAGGAAGTTACCTTCGCCAAACTGAATGATACGTTCAGGGTACTGCGCGCCCGGGAAATCGCGACGGTTTAGTGTTTTCACAAGGGTTCCCTCATAGAGTAGTCATACAACCTGAGTAATTGGTCCAATAAGTTATCAGGTTTTTACGCAAGTGAAACCCTGTTTTGATCAAAGCTGTATGCAATATAAAATTTATGACAGAAATTTATAGAACAGCGATGTTGCCGTCAGCTCGCCGTCGGGCATCAGCGCATAGCGTGGAATTTCCCCGGCTTTTTCCCAACCACACTGTACATAAAAGTTTTCTGCTCCGCTGCCCGTCGCCGTATCCAGCACCAGAACGCTCTTACCCTGCTCGCGCGCGATGGCTTCCAGCCGGGACATGAGCGCATTCGCCAGCCCCTGACGCCGCGCATTTTGGTGAACCAGAAGTTTGGCGACATCGGCGCGGTGCGGCTGGTTTTCCGGCTGGTCAGTAATCAGCTGTACCGTACCAACAAGCCGCTGCTGCGCATCCGCTGCGGCGAGAACAATGCGCTCACCGGCGGCGACGCTCTGCGCCATTCGCAGCCAGAACGCCGTCGCGGTTTCCGGGGAAAAAGGCAGCATAAAGCTCACCGAGGCCCCGCCGTTGACGCAGCTGACGAGGATGTCGGTTAATTCAGGAAGGTGTTCAAGAATATCGTCACGCGACAGCGTGCGCAGAGAAAAGGATGTGGTCATAGGTAACTCCTTGAAATTGACCACATCACTATGTTTTTAACTTATATTTAACACAAGCGGAATTACCATCGTATTTTCTTATGTACGATTCAGACCATTTCTTGCGTAAAAATACGATTGCGTCCGGCTTTTTTTGCCCGAATCATAGAATCATCGGCGACCATGAGCAGCTGGTTGAACAGATCCGTTACTCTGGCTGAACCCGGCGCCCGGCTCTCCAGCCCCATGCTGATGGTCAGCTGGATCCTGTTTTGCCCCCAGGTGAAGGTTTGCGACTCGATGCCCTGGCGAATTTTTTCCGCCAGCAGCACTCCGTCTCGCGCGGATGAGGTCAGCGCCGCGACGGCAAACTCTTCCCCACCAATACGCGCCACCATGCCCTCTTCACCCACCAGCTGCCGCACCTGCTGCGCAAACTGGGCCAGCATACAATCGCCGCACTCGTGGCCCCAGCGATCGTTAACCTGCTTGAAGCCGTCGATGTCGAGCACCATCACGGTGAGCAGCTCGTTTTCCGCGATCGGCTGACGTTTCAACGCTTCGCTTAACCCGGAGCGAGAATAGACCCGGGTCTGGAAGTCGAAATCAGCGCGCAGGGCCAGCTGTTTGACCAGGTTATTAATCGCCTCAACGCTGGAAGCGACGATGATGGGGCTGATCAGCATCGCAGCAATCCCCAGGCGCGTTGAGAACAGCTGCCACGGCTGCATCCGGGTATCGGGGGAGAGATGGATAAGCGAGTTCGCCACCAGCAGAATTTCGCTAATCCCGGTAATAAAGGTCAACAGGCAGGTTAACGGCAGCGGATAGCGAATCGCGCACCAAATCAGCGCCGGTAACGGGAAGGTTATGCTCCCGGCCCCGCCCACCGCCACGCCGAGCACAATCGACAGCACCAGCGCAATCGCCGGTAACAGCTGACGCAGGCGAAAACGCCCGAACGCCGAAGGGAGCGTGAGGGTTAAAATGAACGGCAGGATCAGCACGGCAGTCGAAAACTGTTCGCTAAACCAGTCCGCCAGTTGGGGAATAAACGTGGCGCGTTCCACATCTACCGAACCCAGAGCCCCGACCGCCGCGCAGAGCAGCGCCGCCAGCAGACAGTAGCAAAACAGGCTTAGCGCATTTATCGGTCCCGGCATCGAATCAGCCCGGCGCTTATCCCACAAAATGAGCTGCGCCAGGGTGACGATAAAAACGATATTGGAGAAGTTGATCAGAAAGGAGGCGAACCCCATTCCCCAACGAGATGTTAAACCGTCATATACCAGCATGGCGGCAAAACAAACGGCGTAAAAATAGCTGCGATTTAGCCAGATATAACGCGCAAAAATCCCCGCCATTACCGCGTTCAGCGGCCAGAAGAACGACAATTCTTGTACCAGACGCAGCATCGCGCCAAAGAAATGCAGTAGTAGCGTTAAAGTGAACAACACCAGCGCATCACGCACGGGCTGTTCCTCACGAAACAGCGTGAATGACCGAATCGACAGTGGAGACATTCATGATTATCCGTCTAATTGTTTCAGGCAATTATTATGTTAATAATTAGTAAGCGGTTCATCATATCATGAGAATAATTATCAGGCATATACCGCCGCCCGATGAATTACAGTCTGCTGCGGTCCGGCGAATTCATCTGGATCACCAGCCAGCGGTGAATCACCTGCACCACGTAGCGCTGCTCTTCGTCGCTGAGGCCGCGCCCCCGCGGGATCGCGTGCCACTTTTCCAGACAGCCGCGACAGCAGGTCGCGGTGGCATGCTGGGCGATAAACACCGGATGTCCGCGCATCGGGGTCTGCTTACCGTCGTTAGGAATTTGCGCAGGGGCCAGCCGATTGGCGATAAAGTCCGCCGCGTGCTGGTCGATAACCTCCGCGCCCTTATCATAACAATACTGCCGTTCTTTCACGCCGAGGCGAAAACGGGAGCGAAAAGTGGAGCGCTGCAGGCGGGCAAACAGGTTTTCTATGGGCACCATCAGAATACCGACCTCCCCAGTTTTTGAGTGAGTTTTTCCAGTAAAGCGATCCCGGCCAGCGAGTTCCCGGCGTCATCGAGCTCCGGGCTCCAGACCGCAATCGCCATCTCCTGCGGAACGATGGCCACAATCCCGCCGCCGACGCCGGATTTCGCCGGTAAACCGACGCGCCACGCAAACTCACCGGCGTTCTGATACATGCCGCTGGTCATCATCAGCGCGTTGACCTGCCGCGACTGAATGGGGGCGATAACCGGCGTCTCAAGGTGCGGAGCGATACCTCGGTCGGCAAGAAACAGAAAGGTGCGCGCCAGCTCTACGCAGCTCATCTCCAGCGAACAGTAGTGGAAATAGTTTTGCAGCACCGTGGCGACATCGTTATGGAAATTACCGAACGATTTCATCAGCCAGGCTATCGCGGCATTGCGCGCCGAATGGTCGAACTCCGAGCGGGCAACCACCGGGTCATAGGCGATATCGCCCACACCGCTCAGACGACGCACGATTTCCAGCATCCGCTGGCGAGGCGCGCTGAGACGACTTTGCAGCATATCGCAGACCACCAGCGCCCCGGCATTAATAAACGGGTTACGCGGTTTGCCTTGTTCAATTTCCAGCTGCAACAGCGAGTTGAAAGGCTGGCCTGAGGGATCTTTACCCACCCGCTGCCAGATCTCCTCTTCCTGATAGTGGTTCATCGCGACCACCAGGCTCAGGACTTTCGAGATAGATTGGATAGAGAAGCGCTCGTGCGCGTCGCCGGCGCTGTAGTGCTGACCGTCGACCGTACAGATAGCCACGCCGAGCTTATCGCCGCTGACGCTGGCCAGCGCCGGAATATAGTCCGCCACTTTACCGCGACCAATCAGCGGCCTGACTTCAGCCAAAATGGCATCGAGCATTGCGTTATTCATTACCGTCGCCACGCGCGGCTCCTTGCCAACAACAAAATTCGGGCGGTAATTATAGGCGCACGGGACGCGAAGAAACAGCCTCTTTCTCGCCCTCGCGTCGCCAGGGGGATGGTTCGCTCGTCAGCGGGGCGCCTGCCCGGGCTACCAAACCCGCAAATCGCACGAATCGGTAGCCCGGGAAAGGCGTTAGCCGCAACCCGGGGATTTTTCCGCAGGCTAGCGGCGATCTCTCCAGACGGTCTGCACGTTGCAGAATTCATGCAGACCAAAATGGGAGAGCTCGCGGCCAAATCCGCTTTTCTTCACGCCGCCGAACGCCACGCGGGCATCGCTGGCACAGTAGCCGTTGATAAACACTCCGCCGCACTCCAGCTCATCGGCAAAACGCTGGGCCTGCGCTTCACTGGTGGTGTAAACCGTTGCTGAAAGGCCAAATTCGCTATCATTAGCCAGCGCCAGCGCGTGATCGGCATCGCGGGCTTCGGTAATCGTCGCCACCGGGCCAAACAGCTCCTCGCGGAAACCGGTCATCTCCGCGGTAACGTTTCCGAGCACCGTCGGCGCGTAGTAGTTGCCGGCGCCTTCGATTTTTTCCGCCCCCAGCAGCAGGGTCGCCCCCTCTTTTAAGGTCGCGCGCACCTGCTCGTGCAGCTCATCGCGCAGATCGAACCGCGCCATCGGCCCAATATAGTTCTGCTCATCGCGCGGGTCGCCCATTTTCAGCGCGGCAGCGGCGGCGACAAATTTCTGCGTAAAGGCCTCGGCGATGCCCGCTTCGACGATAAAACGCTTCGCCGCGGCGCAGACCTGACCGGTATTCTGGTAGCGACCTATCACCGCCGCTTTCACCGCCTCGTCAAGGTCGGCATCTTTAAGCACGATAAAGGGATCGGAGCCGCCCAGCTCCAGCACGCATTTTTTCAACGCCGCGCCGGCCTGTGCGCCAATGGCCTTCCCGGCGCGCACGCTGCCGGTGACGGTTACCGCGGCGATGCGCGGATCGTTAATCATTTGCGAAACGCCATCGTTGGTGGCGTTCACCCAGCCAAAGACGCCGTCCGGCACGCCCGCAGCGGCAAAAATTTCGCCGATCATCGCCGCGCTGCCCAGCACGTTTGGCGCATGCTTAAGCAGATAGCTGTTGCCCGCCAGCAGAATGGGCACCGCGCCGCGCAGCACCTGCCACACTGGGAAGTTCCACGGCATGACAGCGAGGATAGCCCCCATCGGGCGGTACTCAATCACCGCTTTATTGTCTTCAACCAGCGTCGCCTCGGTATTGAGCATCGCCGGGCCGTGTTCAGCATACCAGTCACAAAGATTGGCGGATTTAGCCACTTCGCCGCGCGCCTGGGCAATCGGTTTACCCATTTCGCGGCTAATCATTTGCGCCAGCGCTTCGCCACGGGCGCGCATCGCGCTACCGACGTTACGCAGCGTCGCAGCGCGCTCCGCCACGCTGACGTTGCGCCACTGACGATACCCCTGTTCCGCAAGGGCAATGGCCGCATCGACCTGCTGTTCGCTGGCCCAGGGCACAGACGACAAAGTTTCACCGGTGGTCGGACTCACGGAAATCGCATGAGTAGCAGATAAATTCATCGTTTTTCTCTCTGTGTTGATTGCGAAGTGACCTTATTCTGTCTTACCCTTCCTTTCATTAAAAATGAATAATATTAAGCAACCCATTCACAAAAGAAGAACACTATGGATCTGACCCAGCTTGAGATGTTCAACGCCGTCGCCAGCACCGGCAGCATTACCCAGGCCGCGCAGAAGGTGCATCGCGTGCCGTCAAACCTGACCACACGCATCCGCCAGCTGGAGGCGGATCTCGGCGTCGAACTGTTTATTCGCGAAAATCAGCGGCTGCGGTTATCCCCCGCCGGGCACAGCTTTTTACGCTATAGCCAGCAGATCCTCGCCCTTGTTGATGAAGCGAGGATGGTGGTCGCCGGAGATGAACCTCAGGGGCTGTTTTCGCTCGGCTCGCTGGAGAGTACCGCCGCCGTGCGCATTTCCCCTACTCTGGCGCACTTTAATCAGCGCTATCCCAAGATTCACCTGGCCCTCTCCACCGGTCCTTCCGGCACCATGATCGACGGCGTACTTGAGGGAAATCTGAGCGCGGCGTTCGTTGACGGTCCGCTGGTGCACCCGGGGCTGGAAGGGTTACCGGTGTTCCCGGAAGAGATGATGATCGTCGCGCCCTTTGGCCACCCGCCCATTGCCCGCGCCAGCGAAGTGAACGGCGCCAGCGTCTACGCGTTTCGCGCCAACTGCTCCTATCGCCGTCATTTTGAGAGCTGGTTCCACGCCGATCGCGCCACCCCGGGGCGGATCCATGAGATGGAGTCCTACCACGGGATGCTGGCCTGCGTCATTGCCGGCGCCGGACTGGCGCTGATGCCGCGTAGCATGCTGGAGAGTATGCCGGGCCATCAGCAGGTATCCGCCTGGCCGCTGGCCGAAGAGTGGCGCTGGCTGACGACCTGGCTGGTCTGGCGGCGCGGGGCGAAAACTCGCCAGCTCGAGGCGTTTATAGCGCTGCTGAACGAAGATCGACAAGCAGCAGCTTCTCCATAAAAATGCTTAACGGATCCGGCTGATACGGCGCAAAGGCGCTGCGGGTCTGGTAGCCATTGCGCATGTATAACGCGACGGCGGCGTGCTGATGGATGCCCGTTTCCAGGCGTACGGTATGGCATTCGCGATTTATCGCCTCTTTCTCCAGCGCCGCAAGCAGTTTTTCCCCCAGCTGCTGGCCGCGATGGGCCGGGTGAATAAACACCCTTTTCATCTCGCCAATCCCCTCTTCGCCGAGCACGATGGCCCCACAGCCGACGGCCCGGTGCTGCCCATCGCGGATAATGAGCGCGATGACCGACGCCGCCGGTAGCGCGCTCAGGTCGATAAGATGATTGCTTTCCGCCGGGTAGAGCGTCTGCTGGTATGCGTCCAGCTCGGCAATTAAGGCGGTCAGATCCGGGTGGTTTAGCGGGGTCGCGGCGATAGTGTACATAAAGAAGCTCCTTTTTTGAGCGTACTGTAGCGCGGGGCGTCCGCGGAGCCGCCATAGCATTAACTTATAGCTTCTGACCCGACTTGCGCTCCCCCCTTGAGAGGCAGTAATTTTGCGACATAACGTCTTTTATCAGGAAAATACGATGAATACCAAAGCGCGCAAGGTGATGATTATCGGGGCCGGAAACGTCGGCGCCTCAGCGGCCTACGCCCTGTTAAACCAGAATATTTGCGAGGAACTGATCCTTGTCGATCTCAATACCTCTCGCGCCGAAGCGCACGCTCAGGACCTGAGCGACGCGGCCGCCTACATGCCGGGCATGATGACCATTTCCACCCGGGAAGCCAGCGACTGCGCCGATGTCGATATCGCGGTCATCACCGTTTCCGGCGGCGCGCTCAAGCCGGGTCAAACCCGGCTGGACGAACTGACCAACACGGCAAAAATCGTCAAAAGCATCGTCCCGCAGATGATGCGCGGCGGCTTCAACGGCATCTTTTTGGTTGCCACCAACCCCTGCGACATCATCACCTGGCAGGTGTGGCAGCTTTCGGGCCTGCCGCGTGGTCAGGTGCTGGGTACCGGCGTCTGGCTGGACACGACGCGCTTACGCCGGGTACTGGCCCAGGCGCTGGATATCGGCGCGCAAAGCATCGACGCCTTTATTCTTGGCGAGCATGGCGATACCCAGTTTCCGGTGTGGTCACACTCGGCGGTTTACGGCTCCGCCATCGCCGATGTTTACCAAAAACATACCGGCCAGGCTCTCGACCGGGAGCTGATTGCCGAAAAGGTGCGCAAGCTGGGGTTTGAGATTTACGCCGGCAAAGGCTGCACGGAGTACGGCGTCGCCGGAACCATCGCCGAAATCTGCCGCAATATTTTCACCGGCAGCCATCGCGCGCTGGCGGTGTCGTGCATTCTTGACGGGGAATATGGCGTAACCGGCGCGGCGGCTGGCGTTCCCGCGGTGCTGACGCAAAGCGGCGTGCAGCAGATTATTGAGCTGCAGCTGGCCGATGATGAAGCGGAGAAATTCCGCCACTCTATCGAAGTGATTAAAGCCAATATCGCCCGTCTACCGTGATCCGCCTTGCCGGCTAGTCGGTAATGACCAGTCGGGGATGGATATGCGCCAGGACTTCACGCGTCTCTTCCGGCAGATGGTTATCAGTGATGATATCGGTGAGTGAGTCGAGATGCGTGATGTTAAACAGCGACCAGGCGCCGTATTTTGAGCTGTCCGCCAGCAGAATGCGCCTCCTGGCGTTAGCGATTAAATCCCGCTTCAGCGCCGCTTTCTCTTCCGTTGGCGAGGTCACGCCCTTTTCCAGATCCCAGCCGTTACAGCTGACGAAGGCCAGATCGGGCCAGATATTTTGCAGCAGGCGGCGTCCATGATCGCCGATACAGGACTGGCTGCTGTCGTCGATGCGTCCTCCGATGATCGTGACTTCAATTTGCTTAAACTCGGACAGGAACAGGGCGATACGCAGATCGCTGGTGATTACCCGCAGCGGCAGATGGGTTATCTGCCGGGCAAGTTCAATCATCGTCGTTCCGGCATCGAGGACGATGGCGTCCCCGGCCTTGACTAACGCCGCCGCCGCGCTGGCGATGGCGTATTTTTCACGCAGACTACGCTGGGACTTCTCCTGCGTGGTGGGCTGTGAAGGAATAAACCGATTGAGCGTGACACCGCCATGCGCACGGCTGATAACGCCCTCCTGATCGAGTTTAATAAGGTCGCGGCGTATCGTCGCGGGCGAGGCGTTAGTCGCCGCCACCAGCTGGTCTACTGTCACCAGATTATGACCCTTTAGAAAATCCATAATCTGCTCTAACCGGTTATATCCCTTCATGTTATTCCTGTGCAATTTGCATGGCGAGCTCAATAGAGGTAGCCATGCTGTCAGACTTAGCTTTACCTGTCCAGGCAATATCAAACGCCGTGCCATGGTCTGCGGAAGTGCGGATAAACGGCAGTCCGGCGGTAATATTTACCCCATCATAAAACCCAAGCAATTTTAGCGGAATATGCCCCTGATCGTGATACATCGCGACCACCATATCAAACTGTCCTTCGTGGCACTGCATAAACACCGTGTCCGGCGGGCATGGCCCGGTCACGTTGAGCCCTCTGGCCTTCATCGCTTCAACGGCCGGCCCCACGATGCGGATCTCTTCATCGCCAAACAGACCGTTTTCTCCGGCGTGAGGATTCACTCCGGCGACGGCAATACGCGGGTTACTGAACCCCACCCGGCGCAGGAAGCTATCGGCTATACCGATCACTGTTTCAACTCGCGGCTGGTTCAGATTATCAAGGAATTTACGCAGCGCCACATGGGTAGAGATATGGATCACTTTGAGCTTATCGGTATACAGCACCATCGCAAAATCTTTGGTTTGCGTCAGATGGGCGAGCATTTCGGTATGCCCCGGGAAGTTGTGCCCGGCCAGATGCAGCGCTTCTTTATTTAGCGGCGCGGTAGCGATCGCAAACACCTCACCCGCCATCGCCAGCGCGGTCGCCCGCTTGATGCAGCGGTAAGCTAAATCTCCCGCCTGCGCCTGCACTTCCCCTGCGCGTAGTCCTTGCGGATCGGCCAGCGGTTCGTCGATAACGTTAATCGTGCCCGCGCTGAACTGCGCCTGTCCCGGATTATCAATGATACGCAGTTCTGCGGGCGGGGTTATCCCCATCGCCAGGATCCGCCGCAGCGTCTGCGCACAGCCCACCACCACGACCGGCGCGCCGTTGAGTTTCCCCTCAACCAGCGATTTGATAATAATTTCCGGGCCAATGCCTGCCGGGTCTCCCATCGTTACCGCAATGATGTTAGTCACTCATTTTCTCCTCAATAAAGTTCACGACCTCCAGCAGGGTGGTTTCCGTTCCGAATCCGCCAGCCTTGGTCATTACCGGCCGCTGCCAGCTACTACCCAGAAAATTGCCGAATGGCACGCATTGCGCCACCCGGCCTGTAATATGAAATCCGCTGGCGCCCAGCGCCTGCGCCACGGCGATCGCCACGTCGCCGCCGGATAAATAGAGCGCTCCCGGCTGGCTCTGCGCGATGGCCAGCGCGCTGACTCGCGCCAGGTATGCGCAGATGCGCTCGCCAAGGGCGGTGCGATCGACCCCATGCCGACGACACAAGGCTTCAACCCCCTTCCGCGCCACGCTGTCGGGACGGGTGGTGACAACGCAATGATGGTTTTCGCTCAATACCGCCACGATACGCCGGGCATCAAGGGCGGCATCGCCGCCAAAGGCCATAGCCACATCAATGTCTACCCGCCGGACGCGCGGATGTTCATTAAGACGTGCAACCTGCTGTTGCGCGATTTCGCTCATTGAGCCAACAATCGCCAGCAGCGGGCCGTGCGGCATAGCAGCCAGCCGACGCGCCAGGGCATCGCACAGCCCTGCAGACCCCACCAGCAGCACCCGCTGCTCGCACATGGCTACCCTGGCGATAATGGTATCTAGTTGCTGATTATCTTCAGCATCCACGATCAGCACTCTTGGTGTCTCAACCGCTTTCCCCAGCTCAGTCGCCAGCCCGGAGACCGTCGTCCCGTGGCAGAGTAAATCGCTTTGTTGGGCGACCACCGTGGCGATATCCGCACTGCCGACCGGCGTTTTCGGGTCTGTCGCGAACTCGGTTTCATTCACTGGCAAACCGTGTACATAGCACTGCCCCCTGCGTGTCACGCGGCCAGCCGCTGGAAAGGCAGGTGCCAGAACCGCTACGGCGCAATTTAGCGCGCGCATCGTCGCCTCCAGCTCGGCGCCGAGATTGCCGCGCAGCGTGGAGTCGATTTTTTTCACCGTCCAGCGAGGATGAAAATACGGCAACACCGCCTGCAAAAGATGCGTGATGTGACTTGCCGCCTCTGAGGCGGGCTGCGCGCGGCTGTCGCTATTGAGGATCAGCGCTTGCGCCTCCCCCTGGTAGCAGGCGGTAAACGCCACTTCCGCCCGCATCCCCGTTTCCGCCAGGCTGACTCCCGCATCATTTGCGCCGGTAAAGTCATCAGCCAGAACCAGCACTTTGTTATCACCGCTGCCCATCATTTTCCCTTTTCAAGCTATTCCAAATCGACAATGATTATATTTAATCATGATTGATTAAATGTGAGCAACCTCAAGTTATTAAATCTCAGTATAAATTATAAATTCATCCCACAATGTGAGTGACCCGAACAATAAATGATTAAGTTTAATCATTAATAAGACAGGAGAAAAGAAGTGGCAACCATTAACAGCACCCTGATTAGCGGCGCGGGCGCGTTTACCGCCCTACTACCGCTGCTGATCGGAAAACAGCGCATTTTGCTGGTCACCGATGCCAACGTTGGCAAACTCGATGCCGCACGGCAGATCCGTACGCTTCTGGAAGATGAAGGGCGTCAGGTTCAGATCGTCGATTCCGTGCCCGCAGAGCCGAGCCAGCATGATATGAGGCAAATTCTGCGCCTCGTCAGCGGTAACCAGCCGGCGCTTATCGTCGGGATTGGCGGCGGCAGCGTTCTGGATGTGGCCAAGCTGCTCTCGGTTCTGCTGCATCCCGGCTCGCCGGGGTTGGACGCGCTGCTGGCGGGCGAAAAGCCGCAGCAAAAAGTGACCTCGTTATTAATTCCCGCCACCGCCGGCACCGGTTCTGAAGCCACGCCAAACGCGATCCTGGCGATCCCGGAACAGAATACGAAGGTGGGCATTATCTCCCCGGTTCTGCTGCCGGACTACGTTGCCCTGCTGCCGGAATTGACCACCAGCATGCCTGCGCATATCGCCTCCTCTACCGGCATTGACGCGCTGTGCCATCTGATTGAGTGCTTTACCTCGACCGTTGCTAATCCGGTTAGCGATAACGCAGCGCTGATTGGCCTGCATAAGCTGGTGCGCAACATTGAGCTGTCGATGAACGAGCCGCAGAATCTGGCGGCAAAGCTGGAGATGCTGTGGGCCTCTTATTATGGCGGGGTGGCCATTAACCATGCGGGCACCCATCTTGTTCATGCCCTTTCTTATCCGTTAGGCGGCAAATATCACCTGCCTCACGGCGTGGCTAACGCCATTTTGCTGGCGCCTTGTATGAAGGTGGTGCGTCCGCACGCGGTGGCAAAATTTGCTC
This sequence comes from Klebsiella sp. RCJ4, assembly GCF_009025755.1. Classification (NCBI taxonomy): domain Bacteria; kingdom Pseudomonadati; phylum Pseudomonadota; class Gammaproteobacteria; order Enterobacterales; family Enterobacteriaceae; genus Klebsiella; species Klebsiella sp. RCJ4. Next base: position 13,224 of record NZ_WCIN01000020.1, on the reverse strand, counting down.
AGGTTTGGGATCTGCTCCCTGAAGCCGATCTGACGCTCAGCGAAGAAGAAAAATCTCATGCGCTTGTCGACTGGCTTGCCGCGCTGGTGAAACGCCTGCAGCTGCCCGATAACCTTGCCGCGCTGGGCGTACCGTCAGAGAGCATCAGCGAACTGAGCGAAGCGGCGCTGAACGTCAAACGTTTACTGAATAATGCGCCATGCAGCGTTAACCAGGACCAGGTTGAGGCGGTTTACCGCACCCTGTTCCCAGCACAATAACACCAGGGAAGAGATGAAATGAGCAATTCAATTACCGGCGTTCTGACCGCCATTGTCACGCCTTTTACCGCAGAGGGAGCCGTGAATATCCCGCCGCTAAAGCAGCAGGTGCAGCGCCAGCTCGCCGCGGGTAACGGCATTTTTTGCGGCGGTACCAACGGCGAATTCTTTGTGCTGAATGAAGCGGAAAAAGTCGCCGTCGCTAAAGCTTGCGTAGAAGAAGTTGCCGGTCGGGCGCCGGTGGTGGCGCATATCGGCGAAGTGTCGACTCGCGAAACGATCCGCCTGGGTAAACAGATCGAACAACTGGGCGTTGACGCGGTCTCCGTGATTACCCCCTGGTTTGTACCGCTAAAACAGGATGAGCTGATCGCCCACTATACCACCATTGCTGACGCCCTCAGCGTACCGGTATTTCTCTACAACATCCCGGCGCGCACTGGCAACACCATTGAACCGCAAACCGCGCGCGCGCTGGCGCAGCATCCGAACATTATCGGCGTTAAAGACAGCGCCGGCAGCTACGAAAGCCTGAAGGGTTTCCTTGATGCGGTACGGGATATCGCCGATTTTAACGTGCTGAACGGCCCGGATTCGCTGATACACCAGGGTTTTGTTGATGGCTGCTCCGCCTGCATTTCCGGGCTGGCAAACGTTGCACCGAAAGAGATCAACGCCATCTGGGCAAATTTTAAAGCGGGCAATATTGATGGCTCCCGCCAGGCTCAGGAGAGCGTCACCGGTCTGCGCACCGATCTTTATAAAGTTGCGTTCTCGCCGGCGGCGGTAAAAAAGGCGCTGCAGCTGATGGGCCACGATGTTGGCGACAGCCGCTATGCGGTGAGCTTCACCTCGGCGCAGTGTGAAGAAATTAATCACATTATTGCCAAATATATTTCCTGAGGATAGCGTAAATATTTAATTAAATTTCCGGTACTGGTTTACACAAAAAACAGTGCCGGCAATATTTAATATTCTTTATATAACGTCTTACGTAGCGTAAGGGATGTTTCAATGTTCATATGGATGCTTGACCCTGAAATATGGTTGACGCTGGTAACGCTCACCTTTCTGGAGATTATTCTCGGGGTCGATAATATTATCTTTCTCTCGCTGGTGGTGGCCAAGCTTCCACCGCATCAGCAAAATGTTGCGCGTAAGTTGGGATTAAGCGGCGCAATGATTATGCGCGTGCTATTGCTGGTATCTATTGCCTGGCTGGCGCATATAACGGTGCCGCTGTTTACTATTGCGCATTTTGTTATATCGGTACGCACCATTATTTTATTTGTCGGTGGTTGTTTCCTTATTTACAAATCACTGCAGGAGATACGCGGTGAACTCCAGCTGGAAGAAGAGTTGCACAGCGGCGGCCAGCGTCAGCTTTCACTGGCAGGCGCGGTCGTCCAGATCATGCTACTGGATATTGTCTTTAGTCTGGATTCAGTTATTACTGCAGTCGGTTTGTCACAACATATCTTCATTATGATTACGGCTGTCATTATTGCTGTTGGCATTATGATGTTCGCGGCAAAAACCATCGGCGATTTTGTCAATAACACGCCGACGATGAAGATGCTCGCTTTAACCTTTCTGTTGCTGGTGGGGATATTACTGGTCGCTGATAGTCTGGAGATACACATTGCAAAAGGTTACCTCTATTTTGCCATTTTCTTTTCGCTAGCAGTGGAAACGCTCAATATTATTCGTAATAAAAAAATCATTAAAGCTTCGGATTCAGAAGAAGCTTACGACTCATTACCGCTAAATAAATAAAACCCTACTCAAAATAACGGAGTATAAATATGTCTGTAACCGCAATTCGTGATGGAATCATTAAACAGCATGAACAAGACGCGGGTGTCGAAACCGCGATGCTACCGTCATCCTGCCCGCAAAACCATGCAGCAAACCTGCTGCCACTGCCGGACGGCTCCCTGATGTGCGTCTGGTTCGGCGGCACCCAGGAAGGCGTTGCCGATATCTCCGTTTGGGGATCGCGTCTGCTGCCCGGGAGTCGCCAGTGGAGCGAAGCGGTCAAATTGTCTGATGACGCCAGCCGCTCCGAGCAAAATCCGGTGCTGTTTCTGGCGCCGGATAATGTACTGTGGCTACTGTGGACCGCACAGGTCTCCGGTAACCAGGATACCGCCATCGTGCGCTATCGCCAGTCAACAGATCTGGGTCAAACCTGGGGCGCAATTGCCACCCTGCTCGATAAGCCCGGCACCTTTATTCGCCAGCCGATCACCGTCCTCAACAACGGCAACTGGCTGCTACCGGTCTTCTACTGCCGCACTCAGCCGGGTGAAAAATGGGTTGGTAACGACGATATCAGCGCCGTCAAAATCTCCTCCGATTGCGGCAAAACCTGGCGCGACGTCGAAGTCCCGCAAAGCCTGGGCTGCGTGCATATGAACATCACCGCGCTATCGAACGGCACGCTGGTTGCGCTGTTCCGCAGCCGTTGGGCCGACAATATCTACTACAGCCAGTCCGTGGATAACGGCGAAAGCTGGTCAGTGCCGGAACCAACTGAACTGCCCAATAACAACTCATCTATTCAGGTGACCACCCTCACCAGCGGCGAACTGGCTCTGGTCTTTAACCACATGAGCGCCGCCGGCGCGCTGGAACGCCGGGCATCGCTTTACGACGAAATCGACGATGGCGATAACAGCCGTAAAGAGCCGGAAGTGATCAGCGGGCGTTCGGCCTTCTGGGGAGCGCCGCGCGCGCCGATGACCGTGGCCATCTCCGCCGACGGCGGTAAAACTTGGCCATGGCAGCGCAATCTTGATGAGGGCGACGGCTACTGCATGACCAACAACTCGCTGGATAAGCGCAATCGTGAGTTCTCCTACCCGAGCATTAAACAAGGGGCTGACGGCACGCTGCACATTGCCTACACCTGGTTCCGCCAGGCGATTAAATACGTGCACGTTTCGCCCGAGTGGGTGAAGGAGTCCGCACGATGATCGTCGGCAACCTTAACGCCCTGCCGCTGGCAGGGCTTCCCCCGGCGCTGCGGCAGATCCTCTCCCTTCCGCAAGCCACGCTAGCGGCGCTGAGCGGCAGGCAGGACGGTCGCTGGCAGCCGGAAAACTGTCGCTGGTATTGCACTATCGGCGAAGCGCATACCCAGCCGACCGCCCGGCGGCACACCGAATATCACCATCAGTGGGCCGATATTCAGGTGATGCTGGCGGGCTGCGAGGTGATTAACGCCGGAATGCTCTGCGTCGCGCAGGATGGTGATGAAGAGCGCAAACCGGATCTGTTTATCGCCCGCGATTGCCCGCTGCCGGTATCCATCACCCTGCATGCCGGTGATTTCGCGATATTTCTGCCCGGCGAACCCCATCAGGCGCTGTGCGCGGTAGACGTACCGGCAATGGTACGCAAAGCCGTTTTTAAAGTACCGAGCGACATGCTGAAAGGGTAAATAAGAAGGAGAAATAACAATGACAATGGAAATGATTCTGGCGCTGGGCATTCTGGTGCTAATGATAGTTCTTATTATGTCAGACAAAATGGCGTTTGGCGCACCGCCGCTGCTCGCCTGTCTGCTATTGGTTGTGACAGGGCTCTCCAACGTTCAGCAGGCCTTTGCCGGGTTTGTTAACTCAAGCGTCATTATGATCGCCGGGTTTATGGTGGTGATGGCGGCGCTGCAAAAGACGCGGCTGATAGGCAACGTAAAATCGGCGATGGTAAACCTGGTAAATAAAGGCAGCTATAAAAGCTACGCGCTGCTGCTGGTGATTGTCATGATTGGTGCCAGCCTGGCGGGTACCGGTTCAACCGGCTACTACGTATTGATTCTGTCGCTGGTTTCGACCATCCCCTACAGCAAGAAGCTGCCGACCTCAAAGCTGATGATGCCGCTGGGATTCGCCACCAACCACCCGCTATTCCCGGTTAACGTGGCGCTGCTGTTTGGCGTCACCGCCACAGTGCTGCAAACCGCCGGTTTCAACGAGGAGATTTCGATGGTGAAATTTGCTCTGGTCAATCTGGTGATGTCGCTGGCCTTTTTGGCCTGGTGCCTGGTTGCGTATCGTTTTTTACCCGATCACCCGATTGCCGATGCCTCCGAGGAGGCGATAGCGGTACGCGAAGAGGAAGCCGTTGCGCTGCCCGCCTGGAAAGAGTACTGCACCGTCGGAGCCTTTGCGTTCAGCGTCGTGGGGATGATGCTGATGAACCAGTTAGGCAATATCGCCTATGTCGTACCGGGTCTCGCCGCCGCCTTCGTGATGATGATTAACGTCGTCGACTTCAAAGAGGTGCGCGATCATATGGGCGCGCCGGTTATCCTGATGATGGCAGGAGTTATCGGCGTCGCCGATGCGCTGGCAGGCACGGGCTTCACGGCAATGGTCGGCGATGCGGTAGCGGGCGTGCTCGGCGCAAACGTATCGCCGTTCGTGTTTATTTTTATCTTTGCGCTACTGACCAGTACCTGCTCAACCTTTACCGGGTCGAACATGGGCTCGGTGTATATCTTCGCACCGATCGCGATCGCCGCCTGTACCAGCCTCGGCCTCAACCCTACCGCAGCCGCGATTGCGGTAGTCATTTCAGGCTGGAACGGCGGCTATATGCCGATTGACGGTATGCCGGCGATGATTCTGGGAATGGGAAAATATAAATTACCGGAATTCTGGATATTCTCGGTGCCGATGTACTTAATTCGTATTCTGGCATTGTGCGTCGGCGCGATTGCGATCTTCCCGATGTAATTCTCTCTTCAGTCCGTTCTGGTGTGACCCGATAGTGGCTCTGGCTTTTGGTCGAGTACGCAGGCGACTTTTGCCCAAAACGCGGGGATGGTTAATGGATCGGCGGGTTTATTGCCGATCCCTTTTTATTTTGCTTACTCGTCTGACGTTATTTCACGTAGCGTTATTACGCCATTTAAATAGGTCACCGCCTGGCCGCTCATCAATACGCGTTTTCCTTTCAGCTCGCAGCGCATATCGCCGCCGCGCGCGGAAACCTGACGCGCCAGCAGCTGAGTTTTACCCCGCTTTGCGCTCCAGTAGGGGATCAGCATAGTATGCGCCGAACCGGTTACCGGATCTTCCCACACCGCTTCACCGGGTGAGAAAAAGCGGCTAACGAAGTCATATTCCCCGCTGCCCGCGGCGGTCACGGTCACTTTATGTTCGCCGGGCGTCATCGCAGCAATATTCGGCCGCAGGGCTTCGACCTGCTCACGGGAGGCCAGTTCGATAAGCCATGCGCGCCCCTTGCGGGCATGCAGGTAGCGCTCAATCCCCAGCGCGGAGAGCATCTCCGCGGGCGGCTCGCGCTCTTCCGTTTCTCCCGCCGGGAAGTCCAGGGTCAGCCAGTCGCCCTCGCGGCTCACGGTCAGCCGACCGGAAGCGGTCGCGAAGTGAATGACCGCGTCAGGATAATCCAGGTGATGAAATATCACGTGCGCGCTGGCAAGCGTGGCGTGGCCGCAGAGATTGACCTCATTGCGGGTGGTAAACCAGCGCAGCGCAAAACCATCGCTCTCAGGTACCACAAACGCGGTTTCCGACTGGTTGTGCTGCTGCGCCATTTTGTGCAGCAGCTCATCCGGCAGCCACTTTTTAAGCAGGCATACCGCAGCCGGGTTGCCGGCGAAAGGCTGGTCGCTGAACGCCGCCACCAGATAAAAAGGAATTTCCGTCACCGTCCCTCCTTAACGAAGCGTAATCGTGCCGATTAAGTAGGTGGTCGCCTGACCGCCGATCAGAACCCGGTCGCCCCGCCACTGGCAGCGCAGGTCGCCGCCGCGGGCCGACACCTGCCGCGCCTGCATGTCCGTTTTACCGAGCTTCTCGCCCCAGTAGGGAATCAGCATACTGTGCGCCGAGCCGGTGACCGGGTCTTCCGCCACCGCCTCGCCCGGACAGAAGAAACGGCTGACAAAGTCATACTCTTCGTCCGGGGCGCTGATACAGATCATTTTGCCGAGGCGCTCAAGCAGCTGCATATCCGGACGCACCGCCTCCACCTGCTGGCGGTCGGCTAAAACCACCAGGTAATCACGCGCCACGCGGACTTCCACCGCGTCGCTCAGCCCCAGCCCGGCCAGCAGCTCCGCAGGCGGCTGCTCAACGGCGGTCGTCGCCCAGGCCGGGAAATCCAGGGTCAGCCAGTCGCCGCTGCGCGTGACGCGAAGCTCGCCGACAAAGCGGGTACTAAATACGATTGTCGATGAGGGGTGGTCAAAATATTCAAAAATGACGTGCGAGGCCGCCAGGGTCGCGTGGCCGCAGAGGTTGATCTCATCCAGCGTGGTAAACCAACGCAGCTCATACCCCTCATCCGTACGCACAAAAAACGCGGTCTCCGACTGATTGTGCTGCTGCGCCATTTTCAACAGCGTTTCGTCCGGCAGCCATTCGGTCAGCGGGCAAACGGCCGCCGCGTTGCCGCCAAAGCTCCGATCGCTGAAGGCATCCACCAGATAAAAGCTAATTTCCTGCATTGTTCTGTCCCTCTATTTTTTTTACTTATCGATAACATGACATAAACGTGAGAAATCCACACGTTTAATAGAAAAATTAATCCGTTAGTGCCGAAAATCTGGCTGAAGCGAAAATGAGATGTAGATCACAAAATGGTTGTATTTTCAGCAGCAATCGTTTTAAGATCGTCCCACTTCTTTCCTCTTTGTAACCAGCCCTGAACTTATGATGACAAATACGGTTTCACGCAAGGTCGCGTGGCTGCGCGTAGTCACGCTTGCGATTGCGGCATTTATCTTTAATACCACCGAATTTGCGCCCGTGGGCCTGCTGTCGGATATCGCCGACAGCTTTGGCATGGAAACGGCGCAGGTTGGGATTATGCTGACGATCTACGCCTGGGTTGTCGCCCTGATGTCGCTGCCCTTTATGCTGCTGACCAGCAAGATGGAGCGCCGTCGCCTGCTGGTTGGCCTGTTTATCCTGTTTATCGCCAGCCACGTGCTGTCATTCCTGGCCTGGAACTTCAACGTGCTGGTGATCAGCCGTATCGGTATCGCCTTTGCCCACGCGGTGTTCTGGTCAATCACCTCGGCGCTGGCTATACGAATGGCGCCTGCGGGTAAACGCGCGCAGGCGCTGAGCCTGATTGCCACCGGTACCGCGCTGGCAATGGTCTTCGGTATCCCGATTGGCCGTATCGTCGGGCAATACTTTGGCTGGCGCACCACGTTCCTGGTCATCGGCCTCGGCGCGCTGATTACCATGGTTTGCCTGATCAAGCTGCTGCCTAAGCTGCCGAGCGAGCACTCAGGGTCGCTGAAAAGCCTGCCGGTGCTGTTCCGTCGCCCTGCGCTGCTGAGCATCTATTTGCTGACGGTGATTGTGGTGACCGCGCACTATACCGCCTACAGCTACATTGAACCGTTCGTTCAGACGGTCGCCGGCCTGAGCGGCAACTTCGCTACCGTGCTGCTGTTGACCCTGGGCGGCGCGGGCATCGTCGGCAGCATCCTCTTTGGTAAGCTCGGCAACCTGCATGCGTCCGGGTTAATTAACGCGGCGATTGGCCTGCTGCTGGCGTGCCTGCTGCTGCTGCTGCCCGCCTCGCACAACGCCAACCACCTGATGCTGCTGAGCGTCTTCTGGGGCGTGGCGATCATGATTATCGGTCTCGGTATGCAGGTCAAAGTGCTGGCGCTGGCGCCGGACGCGACCGACGTGGCGATGTCGTTATTTTCGGGGATCTTTAATATCGGCATCGGCGCGGGCGCGCTGGTGGGCAGCCAGGTCAGTACCCATCTGTCAATGGCGTCCATTGGCTATGTCGGGGCGATCCCTGCGGTCGTCGCGTTAGTGTGGGCGGTGATGATTTTCCGCCGCTGGCCGGTGTCGCTGGAAGATCAGCAGCCGCATCACTCCTGATCGTGCTGCTAAAAAAACCTGCCGGTCGTGAGATCGGCAGGTTTTTTTACGTCTGGTATCAGGACGGCGATGACCGTCAGGCGTGATAAGTGGAAATAATCTCCAGCACGCCGTTAATAATAAACTGCACGCCCATACAGACCAGCAGGAAGCCCATCAGGCGGGAAATCGCCTCAATGCCGCCCTTCCCGACCAGACGCATGATTGCCCCGGAGCTGCGGAGACAGCCCCACAGGATAATCCCGACCAGGGCAAAAATAATCGGCGGCGCGACCAGAACAACCCAGTCCGGGAAGCTCGCCCCGTGCTTTACCGTAGACGCTGAGCTGATAATCATCGCGATTGTCCCCGGCCCTGCGGTGCTTGGCATCGCCAGCGGAACGAAGGCGATATTCGCCGTCGGTTCATCCTCGAGCTCTTCCGATTTCAGCTTAGCTTCCATCGAGTCATGGGCTTTTTGCTGGGGAAAGAGCATGCGGAAGCCGATAAAGGCGACGATCAGGCCGCCGGCAATACGCAGACCGGGAATCGATATTCCGAAGGTGTTCATCACCACCTGGCCGGCATACCAGGCGACCATCAGGATGGCGAACACATAAACCGAGGCCATCAGCGACTGACGGTTACGCTCGGCGTTGTTCATATTCCCGGCCAGGCCAAGGAACAGCGCCACGGTAGTCAGCGGGTTCGCCAGCGGTAGAATCACTACCAGTCCCAGGCCTATCGCTTTAAAAAGATCCATCATAGTGAATTAAGGTCCTGTCAATATTGGATTATCAAAAAAATGACGCGTGCTGAGTATATCGTCTGTTGCCAGATTGTACCCGTTCTCCTCAGGATGCATTCACCCTTCCTTCAAATCATAAGATAACAACGTGAAATAGAGTGACCTGCCTCACAACAATTCGTTTTAGCAAATCGTGGCATCGGGTAATTCATCAGGTTGACTTATATTTGCCTAGGCAATAATATCTCCCGCAACTAAGTCATTGCCTGGGCAACCATTGTGAAAAGTACAAGCGACCTGTTTAACGAAATGATCCCTCTTGGCCGCTTGATCCAGATGGTTAACCAGAAAAAAGATCGCCTGCTCAACGACTATCTCTCGCCGATGGATATTACTTCCACCCAGTTCCGGGTGCTCTGTTCCATTCGTTGCGAAGTGTGTATTACCCCCGTTGAGCTGAAAACCGTGCTTTCGGTCGACCCAGGCGCAATGACGCGCATGCTCGACCGCCTGGTCTGTAAAGGCTGGATTGAACGGTTACCCAACCCGACTGACAAGCGTGGCGTGCTGGTACAGTTAACGCCAGACGGCGCAGCCCTTTGTGAGCAATGTCATCAGGTTGTGGGTCAGAAATTGCACCAGGAACTAACAAAAAATCTGTCGACGGATGAAGTGGCCACTCTTGAGTGTTTACTCAAAAAAGTTCTGTCGTAATAAGAAGAGGTAAGATGATGTCCAGACGCAATAACGACGCCATCACTATCCATAGTATTTTGTCGTGGATCGAGGATAACCTGGAATCGCCCCTGTCGCTGGAGAAGGTTTCAGAGCGCTCAGGTTACTCCAAGTGGCACCTGCAAAGAATGTTCAAGAAAGAGACCGGTCACTCGCTGGGACAGTATATCCGCAGCCGTAAGCTGACCGAGATCGCGCAGAAGCTGAAGCAGAGCAACGAGCCTATCTTATACCTGGCCGAACGCTATGGTTTTGAATCGCAGCAAACGCTGACGCGAACTTTTAAGAACTATTTCGATGTTCCGCCGCACCAGTATCGTATTACCAACGTGCCGGGCGAGTCGCGCTACCTGCTCCCATTAAATAACTGTTGTTAACCGCCTGCAAAAAGACGTATTGAGGAAATCATGAAACTATTCGCTTCCGCCGCCATCGTGCTATTGGCGCTGGTCTCGAGCCAAAGTTATGCGGAGCAAACCAGCACCCCGGTTCGCCACAACAACCGGGATGCGATGATTATTCCTTCCGAACATAATGATTCGCCTTTTGATTTCAATCACATGGCCTCTGGCAGTGATAAATCAGATGAACTTGGCGTGCCCTATTACAACCAGCAAAGCCTGTAAAATCCCTTTAGCCCCGTGACCGGGGCTTTTTTTTACCCCCGCGCCATGCCCGGACGCACGATCCGCAGGCCAAATACGTTGATATACAGCCCGGCCATAATCAGTACCGCGCCCAGCAGCTGCAGGCTATTCAGCGTCTCGCCGAGCAATAAGGCCGCGCTGGCCATCCCGACCACCGGCACCAGCAGCGACAGCGGCGCCACGCGCCAGGTTTCATAGCGGCCGAGCAGCGCCCCCCAAATACCATAGCCGACGATAGTGGCAATAAACGCCAGATAGAGCAGCGACAGGATCGTCAGCAGGTCGATATGCAGCAGGCTTTCCGCCATGACCTGCGGGCCGTCGAGGATCCACGACGCCAGCATAAACGGCAGCACCGGGATCAGCGCGCTCCACACCACCAAAGACATAATCGGCGGCCGGCTCGAATGCGACATAATTTTCTTGTTGAAGATATTACCGCAGGCCCAGCTCAGCGCCGCGGCCAGCGTCAGCATAAAGCCCACCAGCGGGACATGCTGGCCGCCGAGGCTGGCTTCGACCAGCACCAGTACGCCGAAAATCGCCAGCGCGATCCCCGCCAGCTGTTTCCCCTGTAAACGTTCGCCGAAAATAAACGCCCCGAGAATGATGGTGAAAAAGGCCTGCGCCTGCAGCACCAGCGATGCCAGTCCGGCAGGCATGCCGAGGCTAATCGCGCAGAACAAAAACGCAAACTGACCGAAGCTAATCGTCAGGCCGTAGCCCAGCAGCAGGCTCAGCGGAATTTTTGGCCGCGCGACGAAGAGCAGCGCCGGGAAAGCCACCAGCAAAAAGCGCAGTCCGGCGAGCATCAGCGGCGGCATATTATGCAGCCCCACCTTGATCACCACGAAATTCAGCCCCCATACCACCACCACCAGCAATGCCAGCAGCCCGTCTTTACGCGTCATACCCGCCTCGGTTGTTATTGGAATTTTTGCGAACAAAATCAAACTACCGAATAATTCGTCCGCCGCATAGATCATTATTTTCGGTAGGGCGCTGGCGTGCTTTTCATCCCCCCCGGGAACTATACAAGCCCCGGTTAGCGTGCTATTTGTGATCGTGACAACAAAAATAACATCACATCAGGCAAGGAAAAAATGATACCGACTCTCAGGCGCTCAACCGCAGCGCTGCTGGCTTCGTCGTTGCTGTTAACCATTGGCCGCGGCGCAACGTTACCTTTTATGACGATCTACCTCACCCGCCAGTACCAGCTGGAGGTGGATAAAATCGGCTACGCGCTGTCGAGCGCGCTGATCGTCGGGGTGCTGTTCAGCATGGGTTTTGGCATTCTCGCCGATAAGTTCGACAAAAAGCGCTATATGACGCTCGCCGTGCTGGCGTTTATTGGCGGCTTTATCGCTATTCCTCTGGTCAATAGCGTCGCGCTGGTGGTGTTTTTCTTCGCGCTGATTAACTGCGCTTACTCCGTCTTCTCTACCGTGCTGAAAGCGTGGTTTGCCGACGTGCTGTCGCCGGAAAAGAAGGCGCAGATTTTTTCCCTTAATTACATCTTTCTCAATATTGGCTGGACCGTTGGGCCGCCTATCGGCACTCTGCTGGTCATGCACAGTATTAACCTGCCGTTCTGGCTGGCGGCCGGCTGCGCCGCCCTTCCGCTGGTATTTATTCAGCTGTTTGTGCAGCGCACCAGCGCCGCGATTGCTCAGGATAACGCGGTCCAGTGGTCGCCGTCGGTGCTGCTGCGCGATCGCGCTCTGCTGTGGTTTACCCTTTCCGGCCTGCTGGCCTCCTTTGTCGGCGGCTCTTTCGCTTCCTGCATTTCCCAGTATGTGCTGGTGGTAGCGGACAGCGATTTTGCCGAAAAAGTGGTTGCGGTGGTACTGCCGGTTAACGCGGCCGTGGTGGTGGCGCTGCAGTATGCGGTTGGTCGTCGCCTTACCGCCCGCAATATTCGCCCGCTGATGACCTTTGGAACGGTCTGTTTTGTGCTCGGGCTGGGCGGTTTTGTTATTTCCGATAACAGCCTGCTGCTGTGGGGCGTCTCCGCCGCCATTTTTACGCTCGGAGAGGTTATCTACGCGCCGGGGGAATATATGCTGATCGATAACATTGCGCCGCCGGGCATGAAAGCCAGCTACTTTTCCGCCCAGTCGCTGGGCTGGCTGGGGGCGGCGTTTAACCCGATGCTGACCGGAACGATTCTGACCCATCTGCCGCACTGGTCGCTGTTTGTGATATTGATGCTGGCGATTATCGCCGCATGGCTGATGATTTTCCGCGGCATGAACGTTCGTCCGTGGAACGGTAGCGCGGTCGCCCGCGCCTGATGCCGGGCGCCGTGCGGCTGTCAGGTTGCTGTCGCGTCCCTGTCGGGTTTCGATCGTGGTGCCCGACAGCCCGCTCGATGATACTCCATCTCAGGTTTTCACCCGGAGATAGAAACAATGAACAGTAGTCATCAGGTTAAACAATTACGTTTGCAGCGCGCCTGGTCGCAGGAGCAGCTTGCCGAACTGGCCGGCGTCAGCGTGCGCACCATTCAGCGCATCGAGAACGGCGACCGTCCCGGCCTCGAGACGCTCAGCGCGCTTGCGGCGGTATTTGAAGTTAACGTCGCCGAGATTAGCGGCGAATCGCCGGCGGGCCACGAAGCGTCGCTGGATTTACGTATTGAGGAAGCCAAAGCGCGCGTCGAACGCGAGAGCCGTTTTTACCGTTCATTGACGGTGGCCGTCGTCGTTTGCGTTCTGCTGGCGCTGCTGAACTGGCTGAGCGGCGCAGAGAGCTACTGGTCCGCATGGGTGGCGATCGTCTGGGGAGCGCTGCTGGCGGTTAAAGGGTTGCGCCTGTTTGTTTTTGGCGAATGGATCAATCGCTGGCGTCAGGCGCGCCTGCAGCGGCTGCTGCGCAAATAGCCCTCTGCGCGCTTTTCCCGGGGGCGGCGCAAGCGCCTTGCCCGGGCTACGGGTCCATCGCCGTCTGCGAGCGGTAGC
>NZ_WCIN01000019.1:0-9947 GCF_009025755.1 Klebsiella sp. RCJ4 | reverse complement strand
CCACCTTCTGAGAAGGTGGCTTTTGAGAATGCCCCCTGTAAGGGGGGCTATTGTCACCTTCCGCTGATTACTCTAGCAATTCCATCTGCTGTTCATACGTTTGTTCCGTTTTCTCCTGATGCCTCACATATCGTCTGATAATTTCTTCATTCACTCCCACCGTATCGACAAAGTAGCCTCGCGACCAAAAATGATTCCCCCATAGCTTCTTCCTGATATGTGGAAAACGGTTATAAAGCCTGATGGCACTGCGTCCTTTTAGATGGCCCATCAGAGTTGATATCGAGATCTTTGGTGGAATGATGACGACCAGATGTACATGATCGGGCTGAACATTTAGCTCCAGAACCTCACAATCCTTTATTCCACAGAGGATATAGATCGTCCTGTACAGCTCCTTACCCAGCTTATCTTTCAGGATCCTGAATCGGTACTTGGGTGTCCAGACTATGTGGTATTTGCAACGCCAATATACATGTGATGAACTCCTGTAAAGTCCCATGTCGGTTTGTCTCCTTTTACTTGTGGTGAGTAAGCAGAGATATTCCGACATGGGCATTCTTCAGGCTATAGCCTTACAGGAGCAATCACCACCTCCCTAGGAGGTGGTTTAGGGATGACAATGAAAATGCCAGCATTACGCTGGCATTTTGACTCTGAGACAAGGTGTTACGCCTTGTTCTGCCGCCACCATTCAGCCAGCAGCACGCCGGTTGCTACGGACACGTTCAGGCTTTCAACGTTGCCGGTGCCTTCAATCGCGATGTTCAGATCGGCGCTGGAGATAGCGGCGTCAGAAAGACCGTCACTCTCCTGCCCTAACACCAGCACCATTTTCTTCGGCAGCTCGGCTTTGAACAGCGGAGTCCCGTTATGGCTGGAAGTAGAAACAATCGCGTAGCCCGCTTTACGGAAGCGCTCGAGCGTATCGATGAAGCTGTCGCCCGTAATCGGCTCAACGTGCTCCGCGCCGCCTTCCGCAGTACGAATCGCGGCGCCGGACTCCATAACGCCGGCATCCTGCACAATCACGCCTTTGACGCCAAAGTGCGCGCAGCTGCGCATAATCGCGCCGAGGTTGTGCGGGTTGCCGACATCTTCCAGCGCCAGAACACAATCTTCAGCGTCGGCTTTAGCCACCCACTGCTCAACGGAAGTGCCGTGGCGCTTTTTAATCAGGAAGCAAACCCCGCCGTGGTGTTCAGTGCCGGACGCTTTCGCCAGCTCTGCTTCATCGACCACGTGATAAGCTTTACGATTCGCCGCCATCCAGCGCAGAGCTTCTTTGAAGCGCGGGGTCACGCTCTGGATAAACCAGGCGCGAACGATGGCGTCCGGACGGCTCTGGAAGAGCGCCTGGCAGGCGTTTTCACCATAAACGCGGGTTTCTTCCGCGCGCTGGCGGCGCAGCACTTCAGGATCGATAAAGCTTTTTCCGCTGATCCCGCCGTGATCCGCTTTTACCGGCGCCTCATCGCCCGGCGCGCGGGATACGGTACGCCACGGAGAGGAGCCCTCGCCGCCAAAGCCTTCACGCTTGCGATCGTCACGTTTACGATCGCCACCGCGGCTCTCTTTTTCATCGCGCGCAGGGCGGTTACGACCGTCAACACGAGACTTTCCTGGACGTCCCCCGCCCTTCCCGGTACGCGGGTTATGGGTACGTCGGTCAGAATCATCATCACTGCGGACATACATCACTTTGACCTTGCCGCTTTTATTTTTCAGTTCGTCGTCGCTCATTCATTTTCTCCACCTGCGCTGCGCGAAGCGCGCAGATTACCCGATGTGCCATCACTTAGCCATTATTTCATTTAAAAGCCTGAGTCTATCGTATTCATTGAATAAAACTCATTGTCCTTTATTCGCAGTGCATCGATAATATGTAACATTACAGAAACAAATCGGCCACGTGCCGCGCTGCAACCCATAACCAGAGGTTAGTTATGAATACCGTTTGTGCCAGTTGTCAGGCTCTGAACCGCATCCCCGACGATCGTAGCGCCGATGGCGCGAAATGCGGGCGCTGCGGTCACGATCTTTTTGATGGCGATGTGATCAACGCGACCGGGGCAACGCTGGATAAACTGCTGAAGGACGATCTGCCCGTGGTTGTTGATTTCTGGGCGCCGTGGTGTGGCCCCTGCCGTAACTTTGCGCCAATCTTTGAAGATGTGGCTGAAGAACGCAGCGGCGAAATGCGTTTCGTGAAAGTGAATACCGAGATGGAGCGTGAACTGAGCGCTCGCTTCCGCATTCGCAGCATCCCGACCATTATGATGTTTAAAAATGGCGAAGTTATCGACATGCTCAATGGCGCCGTACCTAAAGCACCTTTCGATAGCTGGCTAAACGAAGCAGGCCAGCAGTAAACCTCACGGGGCACCGCTTGTGCCCCGTTTTCTCCTCTGCGACAATGGCGTTTTTTCTTAGCGATCCCCATGACTGATAACGCCGTCCTTCGCCTTCGCGCCGAACGCCTCGCGCGCGCCACCCGGCCTTTTCTTGCTCGCGGCAACCGTATCCACCGCTGCCAGCGTTGCTTGCTGCCGTTGAAGCAGTGCCTCTGCGCCACCCTCAAGCCGGCTGCCGCCGCCAGCCGTTTTTGCCTGGTGATGTTCGATACCGAGCCAATGAAGCCCAGCAATACCGGTCGCCTGATTGCCGATATCCTGCCGGATACGGAGGCCTTTCAGTGGTCACGAACCGAACCGCCGCAGGCGCTTCTCGATCTCGTCGCCGACGCGCAATATCAGCCGATGGTGGTTTTTCCTGCCTCTTATGCTGGCCCGGAGCGTCAGGTACTTGATTCACCGCCCCCGGGTAAACCACCGCTGTTTATTATGCTCGACGGCACCTGGCCCGAAGCGCGAAAAATGTTCCGTAAAAGCCCCTGGCTTGACGCACTGCCGATGATTTCCGTCGATCTGTCGCGTATCTCCGCTTATCACCTGCGGGAAGCTCACGCAGAAGGCCAATACTGTACTGCCGAAGTCGCGATTGCGCTGTTGGATCTCGCGGGGGATAAAAGCGCAGCCACGGCCCTTGGCGGGCACTTCAGCTTATTCAGAACGCGCTACCTGGCAGGAAAAACTCAGCATAAGGGCAGTATCACAGCACAACTGACAGAAAACGTTTAAAATCATCCGGTCACTGGGGATCAAAGGAGACCGGTATGAGCCAACGAGGCCTGGAAGCATTGCTGCGGCCCAAGTCGATCGCCGTTATTGGCGCATCAATGAAACCACAGCGCGCCGGTTATCTGATGATGCGCAACCTGCTGGCGGGCGGATTTAGCGGCCCCGTTCTCCCCGTAACGCCAGCGTGGAAAGCGGTTCAGGGCGTACTGGCCTGGCCTGACGTCGACAGTCTGCCCTTCACGCCCGATCTCGCCGTGCTTTGTACTAACGCCCGCCGAAATCTTGAGCTGCTGGAAGCGCTGGGGCAAAAAGGGTGCAAAACCTGCATCATTCTCTCCTCCATCCCCGAACAGTATCCCGCGCTGCTTGAATGCGCCTCCCGCTACCAGATGCGGCTGCTTGGCCCTAACAGCCTTGGCCTGCTTGCGCCGTGGCAGGGCCTCAACGCCAGCTTTTCGCCGGTGCCTATTCATCGCGGCAAACTGGCGTTTATTTCGCAATCGGCGGCGGTCTCCAATACCATCCTCGACTGGGCCCAGCAGCGTGAGATGGGGTTTTCTTACTTTATTGCGCTGGGGGATAGTCTGGACATCGACGTTGATGACCTGCTTGATTTCCTCGCTCGCGATAGTAAAACCAGCGCCATTTTGCTTTATCTCGAACACCTCAGCGATGCCCGTCGTTTTGTCTCAGCGGCCCGCAGCGCATCGCGTAATAAGCCGATCCTGGTGATTAAAAGCGGACGCAGTCCGGCTGCGCAGAAGCTTCTGCACGTCAACTCTGGCATGGATCCGGCCTGGGACGCCGCTATTCAGCGCGCAGGTTTATTGCGCGTACAGGACACGCACGAGCTGTTCTCAGCGGTCGAAACCCTCAGCCACATGCGCCCGCTGCGCGGCGAGAAACTGATGATAATCAGCAACGGCGCCGCTCCGGCTGCGCTGGCGCTGGATGAGCTCTGGCTGCGTAACGGCAAACTCGCCGCGCTCAGCGAAGAGACCAGCAGCGCTCTTCGTCAGGCATTACCTGAAACCATCGATATTGCCAACCCGCTGGATCTCCGCGATGACGCCAGCAGCGAGCATTACCTCAAAGCGTTGAACGTACTGCTGGATAGCCATGACTACGATGCGCTGCTGGTGATTCACTCTCCCAGCGCTGCCGCACCGGGAACAGAGAGCGCGCTGGCGCTGATTGACGCCCTGAAGCGCCACCCGCGCGGCAAATACGTTACGGTTCTTACCAACTGGTGCGGTGAGTTCTCTTCACAAGAAGCGCGGCGCCTGTTTAGCGATGCGGGGCTGCCGACCTATCGAACGCCTGAAGGAACCATTACCGCTTTTATGCACATGGTGGAGTACCGGCGTAACCAGAAACAGCTCAGGGAAACCCCGGTCCTGTCAAATTCGTTAACCACTAACGCTGCCGAAGCGCACAACCTGCTGCAACGGGCAATGAATGAAGGCGCAACGTCGCTGGATACCCATGAAGTGAGCCCCGTTCTGCACGCTTACGGTATTCATACCCTGCCGACGTGGATTGCCGCTGATAGCGCCGAGGCTGTACATATTGCCGAGCAGATTGGCTACCCCGTCGCTCTGAAGCTGCGCTCGCCTGATATTCCGCACAAGTCGGAAGTTCAGGGGGTTATGCTTTATCTGCGCACGGCTACCGAGGTACAGCAGGCCGCGGATGCGATTATCGATCGCGTCAAAATGACCTGGCCTCAGGCGCGTATTCACGGGCTGCTGGTGCAAAGCATGGCTAATCGCGCCGGGGCGCAGGAGCTGCGGGTTGTCGTTGAGCACGATCCGGTTTTTGGGCCGCTGATCATGCTGGGGGAAGGCGGCGTCGAATGGCGGGCTGAGGATCAGGCCGCCGTCGCGCTCCCGCCGTTGAATATGAACCTTGCGCGCTATCTGGTTATCCAGGCCATCAAAAGTAAAAAAGTGCGCGGCCGCAGCGCGCTGCGCCCTCTCGATATTCCTGGCCTGAGCCAGCTACTGGTACAGGTATCGAATTTGATCGTCGACTGTCCGGAAATACAGCGCCTGGATATTCACCCTCTTCTGGCTTCCGGCCACGAGTTTACCGCGCTTGATGTCACGTTAACTCTCGCACCGTTTACCGGCGATAGTGAAAGTCGCCTGGCCATACGCCCTTACCCTCAGCAGCAGGAGGAGTGGGTGGTGATGAAGAATGGCGAACGCTGTCTTTTCCGTCCCATCCTCCCGGAAGATGAGCCGCAGCTTATGGCCTTTATCGCTCAGGTCACGAAAGAAGATCTTTATTATCGTTACTTCAGCGAAATCAACGAATTTACTCATGATGATTTAGCCAATATGACGCAGATCGACTACGATCGAGAAATGGCCTTTGTTGCTGTGCGCACCACCGCCGAGGGGAACGAGATCCTCGGCGTAACGCGAGCGATCTCCGATCCGGATAATATCGATGCCGAGTTTGCTGTACTGGTGCGCTCCGACCTGAAGGGTATGGGGTTAGGCCGCAAGCTCCTGGAAAAGCTGATTGCCTACACGCAAAACCACGGCCTGCAGCGTTTGAATGGCATTACCATGCCGAATAATAAAGGCATGATCGGACTCGCCAGAAAGCTAGGATTCTCGGTTGATATTCAGCTTGAAGATGGAATTGTCAGTTTGTCTCTACAGCTTGTACCTGAGCAATTACAAACGGCTGGCCGCAATTGTTGACTACTTTAACGGGTAGTAATGGTATTATTGCCCGCTTACGTCGTCTGCATGGTACAGAAGACCCTTCAATAAACAGAGAAGAAACGCACTGTGATGTTGTCAAAATTTAAACGCAATAAACATCAACAACACCTTGCCCAACTCCCTAAGCTTTCTCAGTCAGTTGATGATATCGAGTTCTTTTACGCTCCGGCAGATTTTCGGCAAGCGTTACTGGCCAGGATAGCTCAAGCCACCCAGCGTATTTGTATCATTGCGCTTTATCTGGAACAGGATGATGGCGGCAAAGGAATTTTGCAGGCGCTCTATGACGCTAAGCGTCAGCGTCCCGAATTAGATGTTCAGGTGTTGGTCGACTGGCATCGCGCCCAGCGCGGGCGTATTGGCGTCGCGGCGTCAAACACCAATGCCGACTGGTACTGCCGCATGGCGCAGGAAAATCCCGGTGTCGATATCCCGGTTTATGGCGTTCCGGTCAATACCCGGGAAGCGCTCGGCGTCCTCCACTTCAAAGGTTTTATCATTGATGACAGCGTTCTCTACAGCGGCGCCAGTCTGAATGATGTTTACCTGCATCAACACGATAAGTATCGCTACGACCGCTACCAGTGCATTCGCAACGGTAAAATGGCTGATGTGATGTTCGACTGGGTTGAGAATAACCTGGTGCAAGGGCGTGGTGTTAACCGCCTTGACAGGGCCGATCGGCCAAAAAGTCCGGAAATCAAAAATGACATCCGCCAGTATCGCCAGGAGCTCCGCGATAGCAGCTATCATTTTATCGGCAATGCTGACGATGACCAGCTGTCGGTCACTCCGTTAGTGGGCCTCGGGAAGACGAGTCTGCTGAATAAAACCATTTTTCATTTGATGCCCTGCGCTGAGCATAAGCTGACTATCTGCACCCCCTATTTCAACCTGCCCGCTCTGCTGGTACGTAATATCATCCAGCTGCTGCGTAGCGGGAAGAAAGTCGAAATTATCGTTGGTGATAAAACCGCTAATGATTTCTATATTCCGGAAGATCAGCCGTTTAAAATTATCGGCGCGCTGCCCTATCTTTACGAAATCAATCTGCGACGCTTCCTGAGCCGACTGCAGTATTATGTCAATACCGATCAGCTGATTGTCCGTTTATGGAAGGACGACGATAACAGCTACCACCTGAAAGGCATGTGGGTTGATGACGAATGGATGCTGCTGACCGGCAATAACCTGAACCCGCGCGCATGGCGGCTGGATTTGGAAAACGCGATACTTATCCACGATCCAAAACACCAGCTCGGCGCAATGCGTGAAAAAGAGCTCAATCTCATCCGCAAACATACTACGATCGTTCAGCACTATCGCGATTTGCAAAGTATTGCCGATTACCCGATAAAGGTACGCAAACTGATCAGGCGTCTGCGACGTATCCGAATCGACCGCCTTATCAGCCGTATTCTCTGAATTCACGCCCCGCCCAGCGGGGCTTTTTCTGGAATTAGTATGCGCGTCATCATGCTTATTGCCCCACTATTATTACTGACTGGCTGCAGCCATATGGCTAATGATTCATGGAGCGGCCAGGATAAAGCCCAACACTTCCTCGCCTCAGCCATGCTTTCCGCCGCAGGCAACGAATATGCCCAGCATCAGGGCTATAGCCGCGACCGGAGTGCCGCTATAGGCTTTATGTTTTCCGTGAGCTTAGGGGCATCGAAGGAGCTATGGGACAGCCGCCCGTCAGGGAGCGGCTGGAGCTGGAAAGATTTTGCCTGGGATGTGGCAGGTGCCACTACCGGCTATGCGGTATGGCAGCTGGCACATCAGTAATGCTACAAACGTAGCCCCTTGCCTTTACGATGCAGCGTCAGGGAGACCAGGAAGGCAATCGCGCCCATGACGGTCACGTACCAGTAAAAGGCGTGCTCAATTCCCGCTGATTTTAGCGACAGCGCGACATACTCTGCCGAGCCGCCAAATAGCGCATTGGCCACCGCATAAGAGAGTCCAACCCCCAGGGCACGTACCTGAGCAGGAAACATTTCGGCCTTCAGAATGCCGCTGATTGAGGTATAGAAGCTTACTATCAACAGGGCGCATATCACTAAAGCAAATGCCGCATACGGTGAACTCACGTTCTGTAATGCATTGAGAATCGGGACAGTGAAGACGGTGACGAGTACGCCAAAACAGAGCATTGAGGTCCGGCGGCCAATCTTATCCGAAAGCGCGCCGAAAAGCGGCTGAACAAGCATATAAACAAATAAGGCAGCGGTCATAATCATGCTGGCAGTGCCCGCGCTCATGCCTGAGGTGTTGACCAGATATTTCTGCATATAGGTTGTAAAGGTATAAAAGCTTAACGACCCTGCGGCAGTGAATCCGAGCACCATGATAAATGCCTTACGGTTACGCCATAATCCTTTAAACGATCCCGCTTCTTTTAACGCACGCGTTTCCTGTTTAGACGTTTCGTCCAGCTGTCGTCTCAGCCACAGGGCAACGATAGCCAGGACTGCGCCAAGAGCAAACGGGATACGCCATCCCCAGGCATGAAGCTCTTCATCGCTGAGGATCTGCTGTAAGGCAACTACAACCAGCACGGCCAGAAGTTGCCCACCAATCAGCGTGACGTATTGAAATGAGGCATAGAAACCTTTCTTTCCTTCCACCGCGACTTCGCTCATATAGGTCGCGCTGGTACCGTATTCTCCGCCAACGGACAGGCCCTGGAACAGGCGTGCAAGTAGCAGCAGAGCCGGGGCCCAGGTCCCTATCGTTGCATAACCCGGCAGGCAGGCAATCACCAGTGAACCAAAACACATCATGCATACGGAGATAAGCATAGAGGTTTTACGTCCACGACGATCGGCAATGCGCCCGAATATCCATCCCCCGATCGGACGCATCAGAAAACCCGCCGCAAATACCCCTGCAGTTTGTAACAATTGCGTAGTGGTGTTGCCAGAAGGAAAGAAGATGTGCGCAAAGTAGAGTGAGCAAAATGAATAGACGTAGAAATCAAACCATTCCACCAAATTCCCTGATGACGCCCCCACAATTGCCCATATACGGCGCCGGGTATCACCCTGATTCAGGGATCCGCGTTCGCTAATACTGCTTTCTGTCATTGTAATTCTGCTCCAGCAAAGACTGCAATCTGCCGCGTCGGGTGACCCCGCTCAATCAGACAAATCGATTAGTAAATTAAATGTTATATAATTGTTATTTTTTAGTTTGTGATGCCATTCACATTTTTTTTCGTACTGCAGGTTTTCGCGATTAAAAGGAGATTCTTCAGGATTAGCAAAGTGAAATATGGTGAATAGCGGGCCAGAACAGGTTTTTATACAGGCGACATTGCGGCACAAATTTATGTGGGGCAGGAAGATCTATGCTGAAAATTATCCCCAATGAGCCTGATGTTTCTTTTTTCGCTGGAGATAATCTTCATCCTGACGAAGCTTATCCCACCATTGTTTGAAAACTGCCGCAGCTGCCGCCTTAACAGGATCATTACCTCGCGAATTCAGGTGCCCCTCCTTCGCGTATTTTTTACCACCTTTGTAATTGGCATAACGCCTCGCCCGGGTGTAGCCCATCTGAATAAATTTGCGCGCCATATCCATACCGACAAAATCATTCTGCTGTCGATAAAACTCGAAGAGCTGATAAATTCTCCTGGCAGATTCAATCGCCGATGCTTCATCTTTATAGCGCCAGTAGGGAAGAATTTCGCTTTTATAGGGTTCAACCAACAAAACGCCCTGTTCACCTCTTCCTACCTGATAAAGCTCCGGATGCTGGCGAAAATCGATGCTGGAAAAGTCTTGCTGGTAATTAAAAGGCTTAATGGCCATTATTTTCTCACGGGCTGGCTGATAGACATTATAAGCCTGGTACATAAGACGGAAGTGTGGCTAGTGGAATCTTCTGTATCTTTATACAGAGAGCCCGCATAAACCGGCAGGTTATTATTATGAAGATGTGGATGAAAGCAGGGAGTAAAAGGCAGAAATGACCGCGGAGATAGGTTTTATGGGTAAACCGATGTCCGGTCGGTTCAGACGACAAAAACGCAAAAAGCCCATCCGTCAGGATGGGCTCT
>NZ_WCIN01000018.1:0-2448 GCF_009025755.1 Klebsiella sp. RCJ4 | reverse complement strand
ACGAGCATCAAACTTAAATTGAAGAGTTTGATCATGGCTCAGATTGAACGCTGGCGGCAGGCCTAACACATGCAAGTCGAACGGTAGCACAGAGAGCTTGCTCTCGGGTGACGAGTGGCGGACGGGTGAGTAATGTCTGGGAAACTGCCTGATGGAGGGGGATAACTACTGGAAACGGTAGCTAATACCGCATAACGTCGCAAGACCAAAGAGGGGGACCTTCGGGCCTCTTGCCATCAGATGTGCCCAGATGGGATTAGCTAGTAGGTGGGGTAACGGCTCACCTAGGCGACGATCCCTAGCTGGTCTGAGAGGATGACCAGCCACACTGGAACTGAGACACGGTCCAGACTCCTACGGGAGGCAGCAGTGGGGAATATTGCACAATGGGCGCAAGCCTGATGCAGCCATGCCGCGTGTATGAAGAAGGCCTTCGGGTTGTAAAGTACTTTCAGCGGGGAGGAAGGCGATAAGGTTAATAACCTTGTCGATTGACGTTACCCGCAGAAGAAGCACCGGCTAACTCCGTGCCAGCAGCCGCGGTAATACGGAGGGTGCAAGCGTTAATCGGAATTACTGGGCGTAAAGCGCACGCAGGCGGTCTGTCAAGTCGGATGTGAAATCCCCGGGCTCAACCTGGGAACTGCATTCGAAACTGGCAGGCTGGAGTCTTGTAGAGGGGGGTAGAATTCCAGGTGTAGCGGTGAAATGCGTAGAGATCTGGAGGAATACCGGTGGCGAAGGCGGCCCCCTGGACAAAGACTGACGCTCAGGTGCGAAAGCGTGGGGAGCAAACAGGATTAGATACCCTGGTAGTCCACGCTGTAAACGATGTCGACTTGGAGGTTGTTCCCTTGAGGAGTGGCTTCCGGAGCTAACGCGTTAAGTCGACCGCCTGGGGAGTACGGCCGCAAGGTTAAAACTCAAATGAATTGACGGGGGCCCGCACAAGCGGTGGAGCATGTGGTTTAATTCGATGCAACGCGAAGAACCTTACCTACTCTTGACATCCAGAGAACTTAGCAGAGATGCTTTGGTGCCTTCGGGAACTCTGAGACAGGTGCTGCATGGCTGTCGTCAGCTCGTGTTGTGAAATGTTGGGTTAAGTCCCGCAACGAGCGCAACCCTTATCCTTTGTTGCCAGCGATTCGGTCGGGAACTCAAAGGAGACTGCCAGTGATAAACTGGAGGAAGGTGGGGATGACGTCAAGTCATCATGGCCCTTACGAGTAGGGCTACACACGTGCTACAATGGCATATACAAAGAGAAGCGACCTCGCGAGAGCAAGCGGACCTCATAAAGTATGTCGTAGTCCGGATTGGAGTCTGCAACTCGACTCCATGAAGTCGGAATCGCTAGTAATCGTGGATCAGAATGCCACGGTGAATACGTTCCCGGGCCTTGTACACACCGCCCGTCACACCATGGGAGTGGGTTGCAAAAGAAGTAGGTAGCTTAACCTTCGGGAGGGCGCTTACCACTTTGTGATTCATGACTGGGGTGAAGTCGTAACAAGGTAACCGTAGGGGAACCTGCGGTTGGATCACCTCCTTACCTTAAAGAACCTGCCTTTGTAGTGCTCACACAGATTGTCTGATGAAAAGTAAATAGCAAGGCGTCTTGCGATTGAGACTTCAGTGTCCCCTTCGTCTAGAGGCCCAGGACACCGCCCTTTCACGGCGGTAACAGGGGTTCGAATCCCCTAGGGGACGCCACTTGCTGGTTCGTGAGTGAAAGTCACCTGCCTTAATATCTCAAAACTCATCTTCGGGTGACGTTTGAGATATTTGCTCTTTAAAAATCTGGATCAAGCTGAAAATTGAAACGACACACTATTTAAGTGTGTTCGAGTCTCTCAAATTTTCGCGACACGACGATGTTTTACGAAACATCTTCGGGTTGTGAGGTTAAGCGACTAAGCGTACACGGTGGATGCCCTGGCAGTCAGAGGCGATGAAGGACGTGCTAATCTGCGAAAAGCGTCGGTAAGGTGATATGAACCGTTACAGCCGGCGATGTCCGAATGGGGAAACCCAGTGCAATTCGTTGCACTATCGTTAACTGAATACATAGGTTAACGAGGCGAACCGGGGGAACTGAAACATCTAAGTACCCCGAGGAAAAGAAATCAACCGAGATTCCCCCAGTAGCGGCGAGCGAACGGGGAGCAGCCCGGAGTCTGAATCAGCTTGTGTGTTAGTGGAAGCGTCTGGAAAGTCGCAGGGTACAGGGTGATACTCCCGTACACTAAAGCACACAGGCTGTGAACTCGAAGAGTAGGGCGGGACACGTGGTATCCTGTCTGAATATGGGGGGACCATCCTCCAAGGCTAAATACTCCTGACTGACCGATAGTGAACCAGTACCGTGAGGGAAAGGCGAAAAGAACCCCGGCGAGGGGAGTGAAAAAGAACCTGAAACCGTGTACGTACAAGCAGTAGGAGCCC
>NZ_WCIN01000017.1:0-1871 GCF_009025755.1 Klebsiella sp. RCJ4 | reverse complement strand
TACCATCAGCGTGCCTTCTCCCGAAGTTACGGCACCATTTTGCCTAGTTCCTTCACCCGAGTTCTCTCAAGCGCCTTGGTATTCTCTACCTGACCACCTGTGTCGGTTTGGGGTACGATTTGATGTTACCTGATGCTTAGAGGCTTTTCCTGGAAGCAGGGCATTTGTCACTTCAGCACCGTAGTGCCTCGTCATCACACCTCAGCGTTAATAACGTTCCGGATTTACCTGGAACATCCGCCTACATGCTTAAACCGGGACAACCGTCGCCCGGCCAACATAGCCTTCTCCGTCCCCCCTTCGCAGTAACACCGAGTACAGGAATATTAACCTGTTTCCCATCGACTACGCCTTTCGGCCTCGCCTTAGGGGTCGACTCACCCTGCCCCGATTAACGTTGGACAGGAACCCTTGGTCTTCCGGCGTGCGGGTTTTTCACCCGCATTATCGTTACTTATGTCAGCATTCGCACTTCTGATACCTCCAGCAACCCTCACAGGCCACCTTCAACGGCTTACAGAACGCTCCCCTACCCAACAACACATAGTGTCGCTGCCGCAGCTTCGGTGCATGGTTTAGCCCCGTTACATCTTCCGCGCAGGCCGACTCGACCAGTGAGCTATTACGCTTTCTTTAAATGATGGCTGCTTCTAAGCCAACATCCTGGCTGTCTGGGCCTTCCCACATCGTTTCCCACTTAACCATGACTTTGGGACCTTAGCTGGCGGTCTGGGTTGTTTCCCTCTTCACGACGGACGTTAGCACCCGCCGTGTGTCTCCCGTGATAACATTCTTCGGTATTCGTAGTTTGCATCGGGTTGGTAAGTCGGGATGACCCCCTAGCCGAAACAGTGCTCTACCCCCGAAGATGAGTTCACGAGGCGCTACCTAAATAGCTTTCGGGGAGAACCAGCTATCTCCCGGTTTGATTGGCCTTTCACCCCCAGCCACAAGTCATCCGCTAATTTTTCAACATTAGTCGGTTCGGTCCTCCAGTTAGTGTTACCCAACCTTCAACCTGCCCATGGCTAGATCACCGGGTTTCGGGTCTATACCCTGCAACTTAACGCCCAGTTAAGACTCGGTTTCCCTGCGGCTCCCCTATACGGTTAACCTTGCTACAGAATATAAGTCGCTGACCCATTATACAAAAGGTACGCAGTCACCCCACCCCAAAACGCTCCACTGCCTGATTCTGGATGTTGAACGTCGCTTACGCTCCGTTAACCGTCCATCATGCTGTCGTTACGCATTTTGCGCACCACGCAAAGCGAAACGCTTTGGTGGTGGGGCTCCTACTGCTTGTACGTACACGGTTTCAGGTTCTTTTTCACTCCCCTCGCCGGGGTTCTTTTCGCCTTTCCCTCACGGTACTGGTTCACTATCGGTCAGTCAGGAGTATTTAGCCTTGGAGGATGGTCCCCCCATATTCAGACAGGATACCACGTGTCCCGCCCTACTCTTCGAGTTCACAGCCTGTGTGCTTTAGTGTACGGGAGTATCACCCTGTACCCTGCGACTTTCCAGACGCTTCCACTAACACACAAGCTGATTCAGACTCCGGGCTGCTCCCCGTTCGCTCGCCGCTACTGGGGGAATCTCGGTTGATTTCTTTTCCTCGGGGTACTTAGATGTTTCAGTTCCCCCGGTTCGCCTCGTTAACCTATGTATTCAGTTAACGATAGTGCAACGAATTGCACTGGGTTTCCCCATTCGGACATCGCCGGCTGTAACGGTTCATATCACCTTACCGACGCTTTTCGCAGATTAGCACGTCCTTCATCGCCTCTGACTGCCAGGGCATCCACCGTGTACGCTTAGTCGCTTAACCTCACAACCCGAAGATGTTTCGTAAAACATCGTCGTGTCGC
>NZ_WCIN01000016.1:0-5628 GCF_009025755.1 Klebsiella sp. RCJ4 | reverse complement strand
CCTTCACGGATTGCGAAACGCAGACCGTCGTCCATCGCGATCGGGTGGATCAGGGTAACAACCATTTTGATGTTGTCGCCCGGCATTACCATCTCTACGCCTTCCGGCAGTTCGATGGTGCCAGTCACGTCAGTTGTACGGAAGTAGAACTGCGGACGGTAGCCTTTGAAGAACGGAGTATGACGGCCGCCTTCGTCTTTGGACAGAATGTACACTTCAGATTCGAACTTGGTGTGCGGCTTGATAGAACCCGGCTTAGCCAGTACCTGACCACGTTCGATTTCTTCACGTTTGATACCACGCAGCAGAACACCAACGTTCTCACCAGCACGGCCTTCGTCCAGCAGTTTGCGGAACATTTCAACGCCAGTACAGGTAGACTTCGCAGTCTCTTTGATACCAACGATTTCAACTTCTTCGCCAACTTTGATGATACCGCGCTCTACACGACCGGTAACAACGGTACCACGACCGGAGATGGAGAATACGTCTTCGATCGGCAGCAGGAACGGCTTGTCAATCGCACGCTCTGGTTCCGGGATGTAAGAATCCAGGTAGCCAGCCAGTTCGATGATTTTCGCTTCCCAGTCTGCGTCGCCTTCCAGCGCTTTCAGAGCGGAACCGCGAACGATCGGAGTGTCGTCGCCCGGGAAATCGTACTGAGACAGAAGTTCACGAACTTCCATTTCAACCAGTTCCAGCAGCTCTTCGTCATCAACCATGTCGCATTTGTTCAGGAACACGATGATGTACGGAACGCCTACCTGACGACCCAGCAGGATGTGCTCACGAGTCTGCGGCATCGGGCCGTCAGTCGCAGCAACAACCAGGATCGCGCCGTCCATCTGCGCAGCACCGGTGATCATGTTTTTAACATAGTCGGCGTGGCCCGGGCAGTCTACGTGCGCGTAGTGGCGAGTCGGGGTGTCATATTCAACGTGAGAAGTGTTGATGGTGATACCACGAGCTTTTTCTTCCGGCGCGTTATCGATCTGGTCGAATGCGCGAGCAGAACCACCGTAGGTTTTAGCCAGAACGGTAGTGATTGCAGCGGTCAGCGTTGTTTTACCATGGTCAACGTGGCCGATAGTACCGACGTTAACGTGCGGTTTTGTACGTTCAAACTTTTCTTTAGACATCGATTGTCCCTCTAAGACACGGATAAATCGGTGATATCACCACATCAACCGGGCAACATGCCCGACTTGTTGAATGCAATAAACAAGAGAGAAACAGGGGAGGAGAGATAAAGAAGTGGTGCTGATACCCAGAGTCGAACTGGGGACCTCACCCTTACCAAGGGTGCGCTCTACCAACTGAGCCATATCAGCACGTTTGGAGCGGGCAGCGGGAATCGAACCCGCATCATCAGCTTGGAAGGCTGAGGTAATAGCCATTATACGATGCCCGCATCCTGAAACTCGGCTACCCAGTTCTTTCTATAACAAAAAAAAGAGAAGCGTCTCTTTTTTTGTTTGAGCTGACCAGTTTAACCAATCAACTCTGGCTCCGCAAAGCGTTGCCGAAAGATGGTGGTGGGGGAAGGATTCGAACCTTCGAAGTCGATGACGGCAGATTTACAGTCTGCTCCCTTTGGCCGCTCGGGAACCCCACCAGGCACTTGATGGTGCCGACTACCGGAATCGAACTGGTGACCTACTGATTACAAGTCAGTTGCTCTACCTACTGAGCTAAGTCGGCATCAAGTAGCGCGCATTCTAGGGAGACCTGCGAGTTCATGCAACTAAAAAATTGCAGAAAATGTTCTATTGCTCACATTTTGTGCTCAAACGAGAAAAAATGGTGTAATTTCAAACAGAGCAGGACAAAAATACGCCAATCATCCTCACGGACAGGGTTGCCGAGGAGGGCAAAAAGTAGAGTGATGTCGCTAAAGCGGCATCGATACCCCATCACCTGACCACCCGATTCAATGAATAACCCACGGGTCTCTGCTGAGAACTTTATATCCCCTTACCAAACCATTCATCTCTGTGATGCTACCTTTAGAAAGCATCATTCAATGAGTTTTTTTCTTATTATTCCTCGCAATCTGGTGTTACCCTCCTGCCCATTGTCCTGATTAACTAGTGTGAAGCACCCCGCCTTCATGTAATTCGGCGGTTGCAAGAGCATGCTTATGAGCCTAAAAGAGCAAACGTTAATGACACCGTATCTACAATTTAACCGCGACCAATGGGCTGCGCTTCGTGATTCCGTTCCGATGACGCTAACAGAAGAAGAAATCACGCGGTTAAAAGGCATCAACGAAGATCTTTCCCTGGAAGAAGTAGCGGAAATTTATTTGCCGCTGTCGCGTTTACTCAATTTCTATATCAGCTCTAATCTGCGCCGCCAGGCTGTACTGGAACAATTCCTTGGCACCAACGGCCAACGTATTCCTTACATCATTAGCATTGCGGGTAGCGTGGCGGTCGGGAAGAGCACTACCGCGCGCGTGCTGCAAGCATTGCTGAGCCGCTGGCCTGAACATCGACATGTAGAATTAATCACGACAGATGGTTTTCTGCATCCTAACGCGGTATTGAAAGAACGCGGCCTGATGAAGAAGAAGGGCTTCCCGCAGTCTTATGACATGCATCGCTTGGTTAAATTCGTCTCAGACCTGAAATCCGGCGTTCCTGACGCTACGGCGCCGGTCTATTCACATCTGATTTACGACGTCATTCCTGATGGGGATAAAACCGTCACGCAGCCTGATATATTAATTCTTGAGGGTTTAAATGTTCTGCAGAGCGGCATGGATTATCCACACGATCCGCATCATGTATTTGTTTCGGACTTCGTTGATTTTTCAATTTACGTCGATGCGCCTGAAGAACTGCTAAAAAACTGGTATATCAATCGTTTTCTGAAATTCCGCGAAGGCGCGTTTACCGACCCGGACTCCTATTTTCATAGCTATGCTCAGCTGTCTAAAGATGAAGCAATTGATATTGCCACATCGCTGTGGAATGAGATTAATCTTTTGAATTTAAAAGAGAACATTCTACCAACCCGTGAGCGAGCCAGCCTTATAATGACCAAAAGCGCAAACCACTCTGTGAATCAGGTGCGTTTAAGAAAATAAAAAAGGGAGCGTTAGCTCCCCTTTTTTTATTCAGCGCTGCGCAATGATATCTCACCGCCAATCCAGGGTTTTACCATCCCGTCCTGCTCCAGTAATAATGCGCCTTGAGCATCAATACCTCGCGAAATACCAAAGATCTCTTTATCGCCAATAATAAGTTTAACCGGTCGATTAATAAAGTTATCGAGCTTTTCCCAGCGGGTGAGATAGGGTGCCAGACCTTCATTCTCAAAAAGTTTAAATCCTGCCCGCAGCTCTTTAATCAGACAAGCCGCTAACGTATTACGATCGATAGAGATCCCTGCCTCCTGGAGGCTGATCCAACCCTGATTGACAACATCAGATTCCACCCGGCGCATCATGAGGTTAATCCCCGCGCCGCTGACTATCTGCGCAGCATCGCCGGTTTTCCCCGTCAGTTCCACCAGGATCCCGGACAACTTCCGATCCTGTAAATAGAGATCGTTTGGCCATTTCACCCGAACTTTATCCGCCCCCAGGCTTTGCAGCACCTCGGCAATGACGATCCCAATGACCAGACTCAAGCCTATAGCCGCAGCAGGGCCCTGCTCCAGTCGCCAGTACATTGAAAGGTAAAGGTTAGAACCAAACGGCGAGAACCACTTGCGCCCGCGGCGGCCGCGACCTGCCTGCTGATACTCAGCCACGCAGGCATCACCCGATTGCAGTTCGCTAAGTCTGTCCAGAAGATACTGGTTCGTGGAATCAATCACCGGTAGTACGGTTACCCGGCCATGCTCGATCTGCCTGGCGATCTGCTCTTCATCCAGAAGCTGGATAGGCTCAGGGAGACTGTAGCCTTTACCCGGTACGGTAAATACGTCGACTCCCCAATCGCGTAACGTTTGAATATGCTTGTTGATTGCTGCCCGACTCATCCCTAAACGCTCGCCAAGCTGTTCACCTGAGTGAAATTCAGCGTCGGCCAGGATCGATATTAGCGTCAAAGGAACGGTGTAGTCTTTCATGCGATGGTCTCCTCGGCATTAACTTCTCCCGTTTCACCGATAAAGCGCACTTCCGGCTGTAACCAGATATTAAACTTCTCACCAACCTGCTGGCGTACGTAATGAGCCAGCTCAACCACGTCTTCACTGGTTGCCTGATGCTGATTGATCAATACCAGCGCCTGCTGGCTATGCACCGCTGCGCCACCCATCACTTTACCTTTAAGCTGGCATTGATCGATAAGCCAGCCGGCGGCAAGTTTCATACTGCCATCCGGCTGAGGGTAGTGAGGGATGCCCGGATAGGTCGCCAGCAGCGCTTGCGCCTTGTCCGCGCTAACGACCGGGTTCTTAAAGAAGCTCCCCGCATTTCCATTCACTTTTGGATCGGGGAGTTTGGTCATGCGCATATGACAGACGGCGTCAAATACCTGCTGCGGGGTAACGGTTTGCGGATCGAGCCGGGTTAAATCACCGTAGGTCAAAACGGGTTGCCAGGCTTTTGGCAACGTCAAACCAACCGCCACAATGGCGTAGCGGTCCTGATATTCATGTTTAAAAATACTGTCCCGGTAGCCAAAGCGACATTCAGCAGCGGAAAGACGCTGTTTCACACCCGTGACCAACTCAATGCAGTCGACGTACCGGCAAACCTTCTGTAATTCAACGCCGTAAGCACCAATATTTTGAATCGGCGAGGAGCCGGCGCAGCCAGGAATCAAAGCAAGATTTTCCAGGCCCGGCATTCCGTTATTTAACGCAAACTGGACCAGCTGATGCCAGTTTTCTCCTGCACCAACATGCAAATGCCACGCGCCAGGTGTTTCACTCACTTCTATCCCCATAATACGGTTGATAATGACCGTACCGGAATAATCCTTCAGGAACAGAACATTGCTTCCTTCACCAAGGATCAGGGTTGGCTGGCGCTCTGCGGTGGCATTTTGCCAGGCATCCAGTAGCTGTTTTTCAGTTTCGGCGCGTACAACCGCTTTGGCAGAACGGTCAATACCGAAGGTGTTCCAGGGCTTAAGTGAGTGGCTCATAATGGCTTCCAGATGCAAAATCTGCATTAGTTTACCGTATATAGCGAGGGAAGGCTTGCCTGA
The DNA here is from genome assembly GCF_009025755.1 of Klebsiella sp. RCJ4. Lineage (NCBI taxonomy): Bacteria > Pseudomonadati > Pseudomonadota > Gammaproteobacteria > Enterobacterales > Enterobacteriaceae > Klebsiella > Klebsiella sp. RCJ4. The sequence goes on along the minus strand of NZ_WCIN01000016.1, from coordinate 460 downwards.
TTGTCAGGAGGAGAAGGTACCATGGCGTGCCTAAAATCTGGCAATTTTAAACGACAAAAACGCAAAAAGCCCATCCGTCAGGATGGGCTCTTCACTTGTTTGATGCCTGGCAGTTCCCTACTCTCACATGGGGAGACCCCACACTACCATCGGCGCTACGGCGTTTCACTTCTGAGTTCGGCATGGGGTCAGGTGGGACCACCGCGCTGTCGCCGCCAGGCAAATTCTGTTGTCAGAAACGAATCTTTTACACCGATGCTGCGTTGGCTGCATTCGTAAAGTCAGTCACATACTACAGTATGCTCCTTCCTTTACTTCATTTGCCGCCTTGCCTCAGCGTAAAATCTTTCGTTCCCGAAAATCTGTAATCTAAGCTGAAATTGTTGTCTTCTCAAATCGCCAAAACATCTTCGGCGTTGTAAGGTTAAGCCTCACGGTTCATTAGTACCGGTTAGCTCAA
>NZ_WCIN01000015.1:0-39482 GCF_009025755.1 Klebsiella sp. RCJ4 | reverse complement strand
TGAATCGCCACGGATAACCTAGACACTTCTGAGTCGTTGATAATATAGGTTTTCATATTCAACTGGTGGCATCTGCTCGCTCGAACCATGCCGACGCTTACTGTTATAAAACATTTCGATGTAATCAAAAATATCGCTTCTGGCTTCGTCTCTAGTTCCGTAGATCTTTTTCTTAATCCGTTCGCGCTTCAGTAGCTGGAAAAAGCTTTCCGCAACCGCATTGTCGTGGCAGTTTCCGCGACGGCTCATGCTGCCTTCCAGAGCGTGTGATTTCAGGAACGACTGCCACTCATGGCTCGTGTACTGACTGCCCTGATCAGAGTGAACCAGTACCTGCTTTTGAGGATTACGCCTCCACACCGCCATAAGTAATGCGTTCAGGACAATCTCTTTTGTCATTCGGGGTTGCATTGACCAGCCGATAACTTTTCGGGAGAACAGGTCAACCACCACGGCCAGATACAACCAGCCTTCGTGGGTTCGGATGTAGGTTATGTCCGTAACCCAACGTTCATCCGGTGCTTCCGGGTTGAACTGCCGCTGGAGCTTGTTGGGCGTCACAATACTGGCTTCACCTTTACGCGCCCGTGGACTTCGGTATCCGACCTGAGCCTTTATCCCCACACGTTGCATCAACCGCCAGACTTTGTTTACACCGCATTGTTGCCCGGAATCCCGCAGATCGAGATAGATCTTGCGATAGCCATAAACACAGCCCGACTCCAGCCAGAACTGCTTAATATGTCCCGTCAGCTTCAGGTCAGCATGAAACCGTCGTGAATGTGGCTGCTTAAGCCAGGCGTAAAACCCACTCGGATGCACATCCAGCACCTGGCAGAGCAGACGGACAGGCCAGCAACGATTGTTGTCACGGATAAAGGCGTACCTCAGTCGGACAGCTTTGCGAAGTACGCCGCGGCTTTTTTTAATATATCCCGTTCGTCAGTAACCCGCTTTAACTCCTTCTGGAGTCGGCGGATCTCGGCCTGAGCATCTGACTGTTCATTATTAGTGGAAGAATCCGGACCGTACTTCTTTATCCAGGCGTAAAGGCTGTGGGTGGTGATATCGAGACGAGTTGCAACGCTGGAAACAGAATGACCACGATCAACAACCTGTTTGACTGCTTCAATTTTAAACTCTTCAGGATAACGCTTACCGCTCATGGGCACCTCTCTTTAAGTCATCTTAAATGACTCTGGGGTGTCTGTTAAACCCGTGGCGATTCATAGCTGTCTGAATCCGAGTCGCTGTCTGAATCCGAATCACTATCAGAATCCGAGTCACTGTCAGAGTCCGAATCGCTGTCGGAATCCGAGTCGGAATCACTGTCTGAATCGGAATCACTGTCTGAATCGGAATCGCTGTCCGAATCCGAATCACTGTCGGAGTCGGAATCACTGTCACTATCAGAATCGCTGTCAGAGTCCGAGTCACTGTCAGAATCCGAGTCGGAGTCACTATCTGAATCCGAGTCGCTGTCACTATCCGCGTCACTGTCCGAGTCCGAGTCGCTGTCGGAATCCGAATCGCTGTCGGAGTCGGAGTCGCTGTCAGAGTCGGAATCGCTGTCACTATCCGAATCACTGTCCGAATCCGAGTCGCTGTCAGAGTCGGAATCACTGTCTGAATCGGAATCGCTGTCGGAGTCCGAATCGCTGTCCGAGTCCGAATCACTGTCAGAGTCGGAGTCACTGTCGGAATCGGAGTCACTGTCAGAGTCAGAATCACTGTCTGAATCGGAGTCGCTGTCAGAGTCCGAATCGCTGTCCGAGTCGGAGTCACTGTCGGAGTCAGAATCGCTGTCCGAGTCGGAATCACTGTCAGAGTCCGAGTCGCTGTCCGAATCGGAATCGCTGTCAGAATCCGAATCGCTGTCGGAGTCGGAATCACTGTCCGAGTCGGAGTCACTGTCGGAATCCGAGTCGCTGTCAGAATCCGAGTCGCTGTCAGAATCCGAGTCGCTGTCAGAGTCAGCATCGCTGTCCGAGTCGGAGTCACTGTCAGAGTCAGAATCGCTGTCCGAATCCGAATCGCTGTCGGAGTCGGAATCACTGTCAGAATCCGAGTCACTGTCGGAGTCCGAATCGCTGTCGGAGTCAGAGTCCGAGTCAGAGTCGCTGTCCGAATCCGAATCACTGTCAGAGTCCGAGTCGCTGTCGGAGTCCGAATCGCTGTCACTATCAGAATCGCTGTCCGAGTCGGAGTCGCTGTCAGAATCCGAGTCGCTGTCAGAGTCCGAATCGCTGTCACTATCAGAATCGCTGTCCGAGTCCGAATCGCTGTCAGAATCCGAGTCGGAGTCACTGTCCGAATCCGAATCACTGTCCGAATCCGAATCACTGTCCGAATCCGAGTCGCTGTCAGAATCGGAATCACTGTCAGAGTCAGCATCGCTGTCCGAGTCGGAGTCACTGTCTGAATCCGAGTCGCTGTCGGAGTCGGTATCATCGCTAAGATCGACAGTTAATATAAATATCGGGGATCGTTCGCTGACGTTGCCGGCCAGATCGGTCACCGTGGTGCTCAGGCTATGGGATCCTTCAGCCAGTGCGTCAGTAGTAAAGCTCCAGCGTCCGTCCTCGTCCGCAATCGCGGTGCCCAGTACGGTATCACCGTCATAAATTGTGATCGTGGCACCTGCTTCCGCCGTACCGCTCAAGGTTGGTGTATCATCATCCGTCACGCTACCGCTGTTCAGTGTACCCGTGTCTTCTCCTGCATTATCAGTGACCTGCAGATCGCTAACCGGGTTCACTATAGTGTCTACCGTCAGTTCAAAGGCCGGCGAACGTTCGCTCACGTTCCCGGCTTTGTCCGTTACCGTAGTGCTCAGGCTGTGGGCGCCTTCCTCCAGACTAGCTGGCGTGAAGCTCCAGCGTCCATCCTCGCCGGCAACCACTGTGCCCAGCACGGTGTCGCCGTCATAGATCGTCACCGTGGATCCCGCTTCCGCCGTGCCGTTCAGGGTGGGCGTCGCATCGTTGGTCAGATCCCCGCTCTGCAGTTGGCCGGTGTGCTCTGCAACATTGTCGGTTACCTGCGGAATGCTGGCTGCCGGCGCAGTGGTATCGATGGTCAGTTCAAACGCCGGCGAACGCTCGCTGACGTTGCCGGCTTTGTCCGTCACCGTCGCGCTCAGGCTATGGGAACCCTCGCTCAGCTCCGGTAACGTGAAGCTCCAGTTGCCATTTTCATCCGCGACGACAGAACCTAGTTTGGTATCGCCGTCATAAATCGTTATCGTGGCCCCAGCCTCTGCTGTCCCTTTAATCTCCGGGGTCGTATCGTCAGTGACATCTCCAGAATGGAGCACACCGGTGATGGGGCCCGCATTGTCAATGACCGCTATGTTCTGTGCCGCGGTAGGTAGCTCGGTATCAGTATCGGAGTCGCTGTCAGCATCAGAATCACTATCCGCGTCGCTGTCAGCATCCGAATCACTATCTGAATCTGAATCCGAGTCGGAATCACTGTCAGAATCGGAATCACTATCTGAATCAGAATCACTGTCTGAATCAGAGTCGCTATCGCTGTCAGCATCCGTATCACTGTCGGAGTCTGAATCACTGTCAGCATCAGAATCGCTTTCAGAAACCGAAGAGTGGTGGTCTTTGTTTGAGGTGCCGGCGAACATTGCCGCAATACCCAGCAAAGCCGCGCCAGCCATGACCCAACCGGCAATACTTTGTCCCGCGCCACCGGTCGCGATGACTTCTGAAAGATCGCTAATCAGCGAATAGTGTGCCCCATCAGTACCCGCACCTTCTAGCCACCATAGCGCGCCGGTCTCATCATCCATAAGAACTAAATCACTGTGCTGTCCATGCTCATCCACAACGAAAAAGTTTTTAATTGTAACGGTGTCACCGTTTTGGAGTTTTAGAACAAGATCATTACCTTGTCGGGTATATGAACGAATATCCTCACGCTTGACGTGCAGGAGAACCACTGACTGCGTATTGAGATTAACTTGATTGCCATCGACGGTGTATTCAGCACCAGTTTCTTTCACTGTCACATTTATATTTTTCATCAGGTTGCACCCTTGAGATGAAGACGCAGTCAGAGGTATGAGATAATTCTTAATTATGCATCTTATTAGATATACCACTTAACGGAGTCCCGCAAGGTGAAAGAAAAATAATCAAATCACATTCTGTAATAAATTAAATTACTCAAATTACAATAACTTAAAATAATAAACTTACATTTTGAGATGTTAATAGAGACCATAAGAAAAATGATTGCTCACGGTTATTACAATGAAGATAAAATCATGGATAATACATTTCTTATATCACCAAACCTCCATTTTAACGCTACCCGAAAAATATCTGTGATATTAGTCATATAAATGACATGAGAAAAAACAATTATTTTTTTAAACTTTAAAATATTTTATAAGGATTCCCCATGTATTTTCTATGGTTTATTTATAAAAAATAAATTATCCTCGCGAGGAAATTTTAAGTAATAAGGGAGATAAAACCTGGACAATGTCTGTTAAATCCACAAAGACAATGGGTTTTATTTTAAAATAAAGAAACGTTTCGATGTAGTTTTAATTAAAATATTGACCATAAATAACTTAATCAATATTGATAATAAAAAACCCCGCCAGGCGGGGTTTTAGGTTTAACGGGCTAATCCTAATCGCGGGATCTCTATCGCCGGACAGCGATCCATCACCACGTTTAGACCGGCGTCTCGGGCGAGAACAGCCGCCTGTTCATTGATTACCCCCAACTGTAGCCATAGCGTTTTCGCACCGATAGCCACTGCCTCCTGGGCGACGCCCCAGGCCGCTTCTGAGTTACGGAAAACATCGACCATATCCACTTTTTCCGGCACGTCAGCAAGCGTGGCATACCCTTTTTGCCCCAGCAGCGTGGTACCCGCAACCTTAGGGGAAACGGGAATGACGTGATACCCCTGCTCCAGAAGATACTTCATCACCCGATAGCTTGGGCGGTCAGGTTTGTCACTTGCCCCCACCAGGGCGATAGTCCGTGTCGAGGTCAAAATACCTGCGATATCGTTTTCTTTCATCATCATCCTCCTGCTATTTAGCCCAAGTGTATGCTAATCCGGATGAACCCGCATGAGTCCTGACCTGCAGATGCGTCAAATTTTTTCATCCCGACGCTTGCAGCAACAGTGACTTCCAGTAATCTGTCTACAGGCCAAAATGTGGAATGAAATGATGGAACTAACAACACGTACCTTGCCAGCACGCAAGCATATTGCGCTGGTTGCTCACGATCACTGTAAAGATATGCTGATGAAGTGGGTCGAGCGCCACCAGCCATTGCTGGCGCAACACACGCTCTCGGCGACAGGAACGACCGGAAATCTGGTGTCACGCGCAACCGGGCTGGAGGTGCATGCGATGCTGAGTGGTCCCATGGGCGGCGACCAGCAGGTGGGTGCGCTGATTTCAGAAGGTAAAATCGATGTATTGATTTTTTTCTGGGATCCGCTAAATGCCGTGCCGCACGACCCGGATGTTAAAGCGTTATTACGTTTGGCGACGGTATGGAATATTCCCGTCGCCACCAATGTCTCAACCGCCGACTTTATTATCCAGTCCCCGCACTTCAGCGACCCCGTTGATATCCTGATCCCTGATTATCAGCGCTACCTTGCAGAGCGTCTGAAATAAGCCCCGCTGGCGGCCACGCCGCCAGCCATCATGGCTTTCTTGCTACCGGGACATCCAGCGCCTCTAGCATTTCAACAAACGGCGAAGGTTGCTCTTTATTAAACAACAGCCATACGCGCAGGCGGGCGCGGGTGATGGCGACATACAGCAAACGCCTCTCTTCGGCATCGGGAAAATCCTCCGGCTGCGGTAAGAGCGCCTGCTCCATAATCGACTCACGCGCCGGTGCAGGAAACGCATCATCCCCCTCCTGAAGGCCAAGAATTATGACGTAATCAGCTTGTTGTCCTTTGCTGGCATGAATAGTCATAAAATCGAGCTGCAGATGTGGCCAGCGCGTGGCGGCTTTCTCCAGCGCCGCCGGCTTCAAATGATGATAGCGCGCCAGCAATAAAATCCGCTGCTCTCGTTTGACATAGCCGCTCATTTTATCAAGCAGATCGTCGAGTTTGTCCTCCGCCAATAACGTCACCGCTTTTTTGTCCCCTGCGACCAGGCTGTTTAGTGGTTTCGTTAACTGGTGCGGATTTTGCTGGATAAACCCGTTTGCGATCTCGCCTATCCGGCTATTAAATCGGTACGTCGTATCCAGCGCACAGCAATCCCCTTCGCCAAAATAGTGATTAAAGGCCGTTGTTAAAGAGAGCTGAGCACCGCTGAAACGGTAGATAGCCTGCCAGTCATCGCCAACGGCAAACAGCGTCGTCTGCGTGTTTTGCCGACGTAACGCGGCGAGTAGGGATGCCCGCTGCGGGGAGATATCCTGAAACTCATCCACCAGAATATGCTTCCACGGGCTGACGAACCGCCCTTTATCCAGAATATTGATCGCCTGATGAATCAGGCCGGAGAAATCGACGGCGTTTTCATCTTTTAACGCCGTTTTCCACGCTTTTAGCAGAGGGGCCATCAGCTTAACGCGCTTGCCAAAAAGGTCGCGTACCTCTTCAGGGGCCCCGGCAATCATCTCAGCCTGCGATCCGCCATGCATACGCATCAAGCTAACCCAGCGGTCAAGGCGGCTGGCAACACGACGCTGCAGCTTTTTGTCCTGCCAGAAATCCCCTTCAGGGATCTGCCAGCCCATTTCCTCCTCCAGCCACAATCGCCAGCCTTTCGCCTGCGCTTTTTTCTCCTGGCACTGCTGCTGCCAGCTCTGTACTAAAAGTTTTTGCCGTGCAGCGCTGTCGCTCTCCAGCTTGCTGATCGTCGGGGCTTTTTTACTGCCCTGCTGGATAATGTGCAGGGCAAGGGAGTGAAAAGTACGCGCCGAGATCTCTTCAGTGCCCAGGCGCTCGCGGATGCGCTCATCCATCTCCTGCGCGGCTTGCCGACCAAACGCCAGTAGCAGAATTTGCTCAGCCGCCGCTTCGCCACGGGTCAATAACCAGCCTGCGCGCGCCACTAACACGGAAGTTTTACCGCTTCCGGCACCTGCCAGAACTAATAACGAACGCTCGCCGTTTACGACTGCGCGTGCCTGAGCCGGATTCAACGGCGATGATTCCACTGCGGCAAAAAATCCGCGGTATTGCTCCAGCATGGATTCCGTAAAAGTTTGGTTATGCTCGAGCCTGGCTTTTTCCGTATTACTCAACCAACCCTGGCATTGCCGCCATAGCTCGCGGCAGTTATCAAAAGCATCGAGACGGACTGTCGGCACAGGTAATCCGCTCAGCGCATGGCGTATTTTGCGCTGAATATCGCTTACCTGCTGACGCGTCAACCATTTACCTTCCGCGCTGGAACGCGCCACTTCCGCCAGCTGCTGGCGAAGTACATCAGCGGCAATATCGCTCATTTCCGCGCTCCACTGCTGCCAGAGCGTGTTCAGATGATGGTAAAAACGCTGGGTTTCACTCCATTCGGTACCATGCAAACGCACAACTTTCTCGCCCGGTAGGGTAAACTCCAGCTCCCCCCAAACCAGCCCACGCTTGCAATGAATTGATAATAACTGATTGAAAGGTATAAGATATTCATGGCTATCACCGGAAACCTTTACTCCGGCATTAAGAAGTTGCACCCTGTCATAAGGATGCTGAGCCATACGCTTGCCCAATGTTGTCGCTCTAAGTTCCATATAATGTCGAATTTCAATCAGTTTGGATGTTTTTAAGTTTAACCGCCAGCGACCGGGTGCTCCAGCGTAAAAAACGCTACAATGGCCGTGCCTTATTATCCACCGTATTAAGCAGAGGGTTTATGCGTACCGTTCTGAATATTTTAAACTTTATCCTTGGCGGATTCGCCACCACGCTCGGCTGGCTTCTGGCGACGCTGGTCAGCATTGTGCTGATCTTTACCCTGCCTCTCACCCGCTCCTGCTGGGAGATAACAAAACTCTCTCTTTTTCCCTATGGGAATGAGGCCGTTCATGTCGACGAACTCGATCCTCAGGGAAAGAATAGCCTGCTAAACGCGGGTGGGACACTATTGAATATTTTATGGTTTATTTTCTTTGGCTGGTGGCTGTGTCTGATGCATATCTTTTGTGGTATCGCCCAATGCCTGACTATCATTGGCATCCCGGTTGGCATCGCCAATTTTAAAATCGCCGCTATTGCTTTATGGCCAGTAGGCCGACGAGTCGTCTCCGTCGAGACCGCTCGCGCCGCGCGTGAAGCCAATGCGCGTCGCCGCTTTCAGTAATTGAATGGAATAGAGAAATGCTCACCCCCCTGCTACGCCGCTATACATGGAACAGTGCCTGGTTATATAACATCAGGATATTTATCGCACTCTGCGGCACGACCGCATTTCCCTGGTGGCTTGGCGAAGTAAAACTCACGATTCCTTTAACACTCGGGGTGGTGGCAGCGGCGCTGACCGACCTTGATGACCGCCTGACAGGACGTCTGCGTAATCTGGCCATTACCCTCGTGTGCTTTTTTATTGCTTCAGCCTCAGTGGAACTCCTTTTTCCCTGGCCGTGGTTATTTGCGGCGGGATTAACCGTTTCAACAATCGGTTTTATTTTGCTCGGCGGCCTGGGCCAACGCTATGCCACCATCGCCTTTGGTGCTTTGTTAATCGCCATCTATACCATGCTGGGCGTTACGCTTTACAGCCACTGGTATCTCCAGCCGCTGTTTTTGCTGGCTGGCGCGGTGTGGTACAACTTACTTACCCTCTCCGGACATCTGATTTTCCCTATCCGCCCTCTTCAGGACAATCTGGCACGCAGCTACGAGCAGTTAGCTCGCTATCTGGAGCTTAAATCGCGCCTGTTCGATCCGGATATTGAAGATGAAAGCCAGGCTCCGCTGTATGACCTGGCGATAGCCAATGGCCAGCTTGTGGCCACGCTGAATCAGACCAAAGTTTCCCTGCTGACTCGCCTGCGCGGCGATCGCGGGCAGCGCGGAACGCGTCGCACCTTGCAATATTACTTCGTGGCGCAGGACATCCACGAACGCGCAAGCTCATCGCATATTCAATACCAAACGCTGCGCGATCATTTTCGCTACAGTGACGTGATGTTCCGCTTCCAGCGTATGCTGTCAATGCAGGCGCAGGCCTGCCAGAAACTGTCTCGTTCTATCCTGCTACGCGAACCCTACCTTCATGATACTCACTTTGAGCGCGCTTTTATGCATCTTGACGCCGCGCTCGATCGCGTAAAAGCCAGCGGCGCGCCGGCAGAACAGATTAAGGCGTTGGGATTTTTGCTTAATAACTTACGCGCCATTGACGCCCAGCTGGCGACAATTGAATCCGTCCAGACGACTGTACAGTCCAGTCACAATACGGAAAACCTGTTAGCCGACGATCAACCTGGCAGTTTCAGCGATATCTGGCTGCGCCTGCGCAATAATATGACCCCAGAGTCAGCTCTGTTTCGCCATGCGGTCCGAATGTCATTAGTCCTGTGCGCAGGTTATGCATTTATCCAGTTAACCGGACTGAACCACGGTTACTGGATATTGCTGACCAGCCTGTTCGTATGCCAGCCCAACTATAACGCCACTCGTCACCGGCTGGCGCTAAGGATAATCGGTACGCTCATCGGCGTAGCGATTGGCCTGCCGGTACTGCTTCTCGTCCCTTCCGTCGAAGGCCAGCTGCTTTTAATTGTCCTGACCGGCGTGCTGTTCTTCGCATTCCGTAATGTGCAGTACGCCCATGCGACCATGTTCATTACCCTCCTGGTTTTGCTGTGCTTTAACCTCCTGGGGGAAGGTTTCGAAGTCGCCCTACCGCGTATATTTGATACGCTGATCGGCTGCGCTATCGCCTGGGCCGCAGTCAGCTTTATTTGGCCAGACTGGAAGTTCCGCAACCTGCCCCGAGTACTTGAACAAGCAATCAATGCCAACTGCCGATATTTAGATGCCATACTCGAGCAATATCATCAGGGGCGCGACAACCGTCTTGCCTATCGTATTGCGCGAAGAGCGGCGCACAGCAGGGACGGTGAGCTGGCATCCGTTGTATCAAACTTATCAACGGAACCCAGAGCGGGCTCGCAAATGCGGGAAACCGCTTTTCGGTTGTTATGCCTGAACCACACTTTTACCAGCTATATCTCCGCCCTGGGCGCGCACAGGGAAAAGCTGACAACGCCAGATATCCTGGCGCTGCTGGACGATGCCGTTTGTTATGTTGATGACGCGCTGCACCACTCACCGGCCGATGAACAGCGGGTACAGCAAGCGTTAACAAGCCTGCAAACCCGGATACAGCATCTTGACCCTCGTGCCGATAGCAAAGAGCCGTTAGTGCTTCAACAAATCGGGCTGCTACTGGCGCTGCTGCCAGAGATTTGCCGGCTACAGCAACAGGTTGAGATTCAACCCGAATAGCTCTCACTCTCCCGCATTTGTTCCGTTGCCCACGTCTCAAGCTCCTGACGCTGCTGCGTCGGGAGCGTGGCCGCATGGACGCCTTCAATAGCCCCCTGTAAGGAATAAAGAATATTCACCGTTAGCGCTTTATTTATTTTTCGTAACCTCAACCAGGCTTCTTTGGCCCCAATCTTACGCAGCATTAATTCATCCGTAATGCCTGAATTAATCAACTGTAGCTCCATATGAAAACTGATATTTGGCAAATTTTTTAATCTTCCGGAATGTCGCTGCCGATGTTTTTCATGACGCGCGCTCTGTAATGACAGCGCCGATAAATGAAAAAGCATTTTGCTATCGCGCCAAAGTTCCTCATCTATATGATAATACTTCAGCGCGACCAGACGACCATTCTTCTGCATCTTCAACAGCGGGTTTTTATGCGCCACGCGGTACTCCGCGCTCTGCTCGCAAACCCGAAGATAGATTTCCCCCTCAGCCATCATGGCAAACACGGTATTATCTATCGCCAGACTATAGCCACCAAATAAGGGCCGACAGCTTATTTTTCCTAATGGAGACAAACATGCCCGAAACTGATGGATCCTAAGACATATAACTTTCTTCATGATTATTCCTTTGTTAATCATGTAAATAAGACATAAATGTGCTAACGGATCCGTTAAAAGAGAAAATAAGTGACTTCCCTTCATGCGGCAACATGAATTATCTATTCATTTTAATCGGCGTGTTTTTTTGCGAGCCGCTTTCAGAAAATAGTCTTTTGATGAAGTTAAATCCGGGAAAGATAAAATGCTTAATTAATATTCATCACAGTAGCATACAGAGAGCAGGGCATCCCTGTTCGCTCATAGAGCGTTAATGCCATCATTTATGAGAAGAATTTAGCCAGCAAGAAAGCGCGACAACCATGAATTCACATTGTGTACGCGCGGACATCCGATGCGACCGGTTCGGGTTCACTCCCGGTGACGTACAAATTTCATCCAGCAACAGAGAAAATAGGGTTGATCTTTCACCCGGCCGCATATACTGTATATGCATACAGTAACCCACAGGCGGGATAGACTATGTTTACATCAGCTCACGCAAATCGTTCACCACTGACTTCTACTTCAGTACGTCGTCTCTCTCATGACGCTGCCGAACAGCCAGCTAATGGGCTGATCAGTGAAATAGTCTATCGAGAAGACCAGCCCATGATGACGCAGCTGCTATTGCTTCCTTTATTACAACAGCTTGGCCAGCAATCGCGCTGGCAGCTCTGGCTGACGCCACAACAGAAGCTGAGCCGCGAATGGGTGCAGTCGTCCGGTTTGCCGCTGTCGAAGGTGATGCAGATCAGCCAGCTCTCCCCCGCTAACACCCTGGAATCCATGGTTCGCTCACTGCGCACCGGAAATTATAGCGTCGTTATTGGCTGGCTATCAGAAGAACTGAGCATTGAGGAACATGAACGCCTGGTTGCCGCTGCAGAAGAGGGTCACGCGATGGGCTTTATCATGCGCCCGGTAAGAAATACCGCTCAGCCTGGCAGACAACTTTCTGGGCTAAAAATTCACTCAAACCTGTATCATTAACCGAGTTTAGGATTAATCCTGGAATTTTTTTTGCCCTGGCGTGAAATGGGCTTTCTGGAACGGCATTTTTGTTAAAATGCTTGTCTGATGCGGCTTCGCGACTTTTTTTGCCTCGATTAAGTTCAACCGTATTTGTTAAACATAGCGTACACAACCCTTTTTTTTCATATGCCTGACGGAGTTCACACTTGTAAGTTTCGAACTAAGTTGTAGACTTTACATCGCCAGGGGTGATCGGCTTACGCTGCATGTATCAGCATAGTTAACAACAAGTCACGCCCCGGGTGAAGGATTTAACCGTGAGGTCTTCTGAACCTTCATGGCGAATTTTGGATGATAATGAGGCGCAAAAAATGAAAAAGACAGCTATCGCGATTGCAGTGGCACTGGCTGGCTTCGCTACCGTAGCGCAGGCCGCTCCGAAAGATAACACCTGGTACGCAGGTGCTAAACTGGGCTGGTCCCAGTATCACGACACCGGTTTCTACGGTAACGGTTTCCAGGGCAACAACGGCCCGACCCGTAACGATCAGCTGGGTGCTGGTGCGTTTGGTGGTTACCAGGTTAACCCGTACCTCGGTTTTGAAATGGGTTACGACTGGCTGGGCCGTATGGCTTACAAAGGCAGCGTTGACAACGGCGCTTTCAAAGCTCAGGGCGTTCAGCTGACTGCTAAACTGGGTTACCCGATCACTGACGATCTGGATATCTATACCCGTCTGGGTGGTATGGTTTGGCGCGCTGACTCCAAAGGTAACTACGCTTCTACTGGCGTTTCCCGTAGCGAACACGACACTGGCGTCTCCCCGGTATTCGCGGGCGGCTTAGAGTGGGCTGTTACTCGTGACATCGCAACCCGTCTGGAATACCAGTGGGTTAACAACATCGGCGACGCTGGCACCGTTGGTACCCGTCCTGATAACGGCATGCTGAGCCTGGGCGTATCCTACCGCTTCGGTCAGGACGACGTTGCTCCGGTTGTAGCTCCGGCGCCGGCTCCGGCTCCAGAAGTGACTACCAAGCACTTCACCCTGAAGTCTGACGTTCTGTTCAACTTCAACAAATCTACTCTGAAACCAGAAGGCCAGCAGGCTCTGGATCAGCTGTACACCCAGCTGAGCAACATGGATCCGAAAGACGGTTCCGCAGTTGTTCTGGGCTACACCGACCGTATCGGTTCTGATGCCTACAACCAGCAGCTGTCTGAGAAACGTGCTCAGTCCGTTGTTGATTACCTGGTATCCAAAGGTATCCCGGCTAGCAAAATCTCTGCTCGCGGTATGGGCGAATCCAACCCGGTTACTGGCAACACCTGTGACAACGTGAAAGCTCGCGCAGCTCTGATCGACTGCCTGGCGCCGGACCGTCGCGTAGAAATCGAAGTTAAAGGCTACAAAGACGTTGTAACTCAGCCGCAGGCTTAAGTTATCTCGTTAATAAAAAACCCCGCGATGCGGGGTTTTTTTTACCTTAAATTCCGCTATCAAAAAGCAGCAGCGCACCGATATATCCCGATGCTTGCATCGCTACTCTTTACCTAACAGTACCTGCAAATCATGCTTCAGGCTGGACATCTTGCTGGCATACTTCTCTTTATGCTCAGCATCCTCAATCAACTGCACAATGGTTTCAGACAGCGTTTTACCCCGTCTTTGCGCCAGACCTGCCAGACGCTGCCAGACCATGAACTCCAGGTCGATAGACTTTTTACGCGTATGCTGATGCTCCGCGTTAAAATGACGCTTACGTCGGGCGCGGATAGTCTGCTTCATGCGGTTCACCAGCGCCGGATTGATATGCTGCTCAATCCAGGTATTCACCAGCACGGGTTCATTTTCGAGCGTCAGTAATAAATCGACGGCGGCTTGCGCAGCGCTGGCTTCAATGTAGCGGGTAATAAGCTCACCTTCCCGGTGCTTTTTTACCAGATAAGTCCATTTCCAGCCGCTTTCAAGATTTTCCAGTTGTTGATATTTCATTGCGATCTCAATGTGACCGTGTAACTCATTTCAGGATATCAGTTTTTTCCTGATGTGCTGAGAATAAATGATCTTTCGTGATGTTGGTAGATTCGTTATCACCGCGACAACCGCAATCCCTCGTGTGCTCGGACGCCGCATAATGTATAATCGCGCGTTTTACATCTGACTAAAAAACAGCGACTTTGACCATTACGAAACTTACCCGAAACGACCTCGCTCCTGATACGGAAAGTTATCAGGCGCTGTTTGCACAAGCCGACTTAGCTCACGCAGAGGCATCCCTCTCAGGCGAACTGCAACCCCGACTCTTCTATGGCCTGGAGCAGCTCCTGGTCACTCCAGCCATTTCGCCGTTTATGCTGGTTAAAATTCCGGAAGAGCCGGAGTACCTGCAGTGGCTGGCTAACGAAACCCGTACTTTACACCAACCGGCACAAACGCTCTGTGGCGTTCGCTATCAGGTTGATGGCGGAAAAATCTCGCTCTCCCCTGCGCAAACGACTGAAGATAATTTCGCCAGCGTTGCGCCGGTTGAAGCCGCGGACTGGATCGAAGCAGAGCAGCTTTTTGGCTGCGTGCGCCAGTTTAATGGTGAAATCACGTTACAACCCGGTCTGGTCCATCGCGCTAACGGCGGGGTATTAATTCTCTCCCTCCGTGCTTTACTGGCACAGCCCCTGCTGTGGATGCGGCTGAAAAATATGGTAACCCGCCAGCGTTTTGACTGGTTATCATTCGATGAGTCTCGCCCTCTTCCGGTCAGCATTCCCTCTATGCCCCTGAGTTTGAAAGTTATCCTGGTCGGCGAGCGGGAATCTCTTGCTGATTTTCAGGAGATGGAACCCGAGCTTTCTGCGCAGGCTATCTACAGCGAATATGAAGATAATCTGCAAATCGCTGATGCCGATACGCTGAAGCAGTGGTGCCAGTGGGTCTGGCAAAATGCTCAACTGCTCGAACTCCCGGGGCTGTCAGCTAACGCCTGGCCGCTGCTGATCCAGGAAGGTGCGCGTTATACAGGCGACCAGGAAACCTTGCCGCTGTGCGTGCTCTGGATTGCTCGCCAGCTTCGCGAAGCCGCCGCGTTCTGTGAAGGTGAAGAGATTAGCGCTGAAGAGATGCAAACCATGCTGGAGCGTCGTTTGTGGCGCGAAGGCTACCTTGCTGAACGCATCCAGGATGAAATACTGCAGGAGCAAATCCTGATCGAGACCGAAGGCGAATGCGTCGGACAAATCAACGCACTCTCCGTCATTGAGTTTCCGGGCCATCCGCGTGCGTTTGGCGAGCCTTCACGTATTAGCTGCGTCGTACATATCGGCGACGGCGAATTTATTGACGTTGAGCGTAAGGCCGAGCTCGGTGGCAACATTCATGCAAAAGGCATGATGATCATGCAGGCGTTTCTGATGTCCGAGCTGGAGCTCGAACAACAGCTCCCCTTCACCGCCTCTCTGACCTTCGAGCAGTCCTACAGCGAAGTGGATGGCGATAGCGCCTCCATGGCCGAGCTGTGCGCGCTGATCAGCTCGCTGGCCAATGTGCCGATTAATCAGAGCATCGCCATTACCGGTTCTGTCGATCAGTTTGGTCGCGTACAGCCGGTTGGCGGGCTTAACGAGAAAATTGAGGGCTTCTTTGCTATTTGCCAGCAGCGTGGGCTGACCGGTAAACAGGGAGTCATCATTCCCTCCGCCAACGTTCGTCACCTGAGCCTGGCGCAGGAACTGCAACAGGCCGTTGCGGATGAGCAGTTCTTTATCTGGGCAGTCGATGACGTGACGGAAGCGCTGCCCATTCTGACCCAGCTACTCTGGGACGGAGAAGGACAAACGTTACGGCAAACTATTCAGGAACGAATTGCGCAGGCGACACAGCAAGAGAGTCGTCATCGCTTTCCGTGGCCGCTACGCTGGTTAGGCGGTTCAGGTTCGAACTGATCGGACTTGTTCAGCGTACACGTGTTAGCTATCCTGCGTCCCGAACTCAAAATAAGGCTTACTGAAAACATGGTAGATAAACGCGAATCCTATACAAAAGAAGACCTTCTTGCCTCTGGTCGTGGTGAACTCTTTGGCGCCAAAGGCCCACAGCTGCCGGCGCCAAGTATGCTGATGATGGACCGCGTCATCAAAATGACCGAAACCGGTGGTAACTATGACAAAGGTTATGTTGAGGCAGAACTCGATATTAACCCGGACCTGTGGTTCTTCGGTTGCCATTTCATTGGTGACCCGGTGATGCCGGGCTGTCTGGGCCTGGATGCCATGTGGCAGCTGGTTGGCTTCTACCTGGGCTGGTTAGGCGGCGAAGGTAAAGGACGTGCATTAGGCGTGGGCGAAGTGAAGCTCACCGGTCAGATACTGCCAACGGCGAAGAAAGTGACCTACCGTATTCACTTCAAACGCGTGATAAACCGTCGTTTGATTATGGGGCTGGCGGATGGAGAAGTGCTGGTTGACGGTCGTTTGATTTACACCGCAACCGATCTGAAAGTGGGCCTGTTCCAGGACACTTCCGCGTTCTGATAAACATCACGCGTTAGAAAAGGCGAAGCCCCCGCGCAGCGGAGGCTTCTTTTTAAAGAGACAGTCAGGCAATTTGTACCCTGTCCTCCATGGCCTCTCGCCAGCCTCCTAGCCAATAAGACCTTTGGTTTAAGGTCTGGTAAGGACACATTTCCTTAGACCTTCCGGTAATACCGGCCTGGTACCCACGCTGATGTGCCCGCTCCAGGCGATCTCGTTTTTGTCTCTTCATGCCTCGTTTCCCTCATACTTTGATCTGGTGGAAAAGAAAACAATGGTCACTAAATACGCAACCACGGTTAACGAATACCGCGAATCGGGGATAGCGTCAATGCGCAAAATTCACGCCATTGTCATATTTGTGAGCTACATGAAACTTCGTTTGTACAAAAACTGTGAACCAGCACAAGTAACAAACTGATGAGACAAATAAAAAAGCCGCTGCGATTTTCACTGTCGCAGCGGCTTTTATTCTTATTAATTTTACTTATGGCAAGCGGTTAATCTCGCTGGCAATCGCCGTCGCTTCCTGGGTCCAGGCCTGAGCGAGCGTTTTCACCATCGCGTCGTAGCCATCCTCTTGTTGCTTAAGCTCAATATGGAATGGCCGCTTAATCAACTGCCCCTGATGCTTCAGCAGCCACTCGCCGCTGACGATGACCCGGCCATCGTAACGGCCATGAAAACCGCTGACGGACACGTTCAGCGTATCCTGCTCGCTACCCAGCGGTTGAGAGGCAACCACCCAACCCGGAAGCTGGTTGCTAAGGTTCGCCACCAGCGTCGTTTTCAGCTGTTGATCGAGCGGGCTCGCCCACAGATTGTTATTCGCAATCACATACTGAACATCGGTGGTCTGATAGACCACCCCGTTACCGGCAAGATAATCCGGAATGCTCACCTGCTCGACCCAAAGCAAATTTTTGCTTTGGTGGGTGGCGCTTTGCGCGCCACCCTGCGCCACGGGAAGCTGATAGTAAGTTTTACTCTCACCGCCGCTGCTGCATGCCGTCAGCGCGCATACCGCCGCCGCTATTAGCCATTTCTTCATTATTTCGCTCCCTTCGGCTGCGGATCTTTTTTATCCTTCGCCTCAAATACCAGCGCATTGCTCTTATCATTGAGCGTTTTCAGTACCGGCTGCAGTTCACGAAGAACCTGATCGAGACGCTGCATATCCGCAACCATCTTATTGTATGCCGCAGATCCCGGCTGGAAGCCCTGCATACTACGATTAAGCTCGCGCAACGTATTCTGCATATCGCCCGGTAGCTGCTGCATCGACTGACTTGACGTTATCTTGTTCAGACTGTCCAGCGTCGCCTGTACGTGCTGCATCGTTTTTTCACTTTGCGCCAGCGTACTGGTTGCCTGCTCCAGCAGCGGGTTAATTGGCAGATTGTTAATTTTATCCAGCGCGTCCATCAGGCGCTGCTGGATCTGCGCCAGACCACCGCTCACGGTTGGAATAATCGGATAACCGCCAAACTCCTGCATCTTGCCGCGCGGAGGGGCTTTCGGGTAGAAGTCGAGATCGATATACAGCGCACCGGTCACCAGGTTTCCGGTTTTAAGCGAACCGCGCAGCCCGCGATTCATTAGATCATCGATATGCTTACGAATGTCAGGATCGGCGCCTAACTGATTGATCAGACGTTCCGGCTCAATTCGCACTTCTACCGGGATACGGTAATCGTCGTTGATGTTCTGCTTCAGGCCTGGGATAAAGAACGGCACCTTGCCGACGGTCCCCAGACGGATACCGCGGAATTCAACCGGCGCGCCGGGCTGCAAACCGCGAATCGAATCTTTAAAGAACATCACGTAGTCAATATGCTGGGTAAACACCGAATCCTGGATGCTGCGTTGATCGTCAAACAGATGATATTCTGTTTTATTCGCCACCGGCTCACCTAACGGTAGCCCTTCGGGAATATCAAAGCTGACGCCGCCGCCAAACAGCGTCGACAGCGATCCCATCTCAACGCGCATACCCGCAGCAGTCAGATCCACCGCAATACCGCTATCTTTCCAGAAGCGCACGTTATTGGTGACCAGCCGATCGTTAGGCGCGCTAATAAACAGCTGATAGGTAATATTGCGTTTTTGCGCATCGAAGGTGCTGGTTTCAACTGAACCTACGCGGTAGCCGCGGAAAAGCACCGGATCGCCGGGTGAAAGCTGCCCCGCTTTGCTGCTTTCCAGCAGAATGCGAATACCTTTAGCATCAGGGGAGGCCAGCGGCGGTGAATCCAGCAGCGGATACTGCGCAGGAACAGAGCCTTTGCTACCCGGCTGCAGTTCGATATAGGCGCCGGATAACAGCGTTCCCAGACCGCTAATCCCTTCACGGCCGACCTGCGGTTTAACCACCCAAAAAACCGAATCCTGGTGCAGCAGTTTTTCCATACCTGAATTCAGCCGCGCTTTAATCTCCACGTGGGTCAGGTCGTCCGTGAGCGTCGCGCTTTCAATCACGCCGACGTCAACGCTGCGGCTTTTTATCCGGGTTTTGCCCCCTTCAATACCTTCTGCGTTAGTGGTTATCAGGGTCACTTCCGGCCCCTGGTGGCTATAGTGATAAAAGAGAATCCATGCGCCAATCAGCGCCGTGACTATCGGGAAGATCCACACCGGTGACCAGTTCTTCACCTTTTGCACTTTCGCTTCTCCGCTCTTATTTTCCATGCTGCAGTCTTTCCTCATGGCTTGAATCTGGCTCACGATCCCACAATAAACGCGGGTCAAAGGTCATGGCCGAAAACATTGTCATTACTACGACCAGCGCAAACATCACTGCTCCTATCGCCGGATAGATATTCATTAATCCACCGATGCGTACCAGAGCGGAGAGGACTGCGATAACAAACACATCAATCATTGACCAGCGGCCAACAAACTCGACGACTTCATAAATCAGATGCATGCGCTCCGAGTCGCGCGCTCCCTTGCCGCTGGCGTTCCAGCATAGCCAGCCAATGGCGATCATTTTTAACGTCGGCACCATAATACTGGCAATAAAGATCACCATCGCCACCGGATACGATCCTTCGCTCCATAGCAGGATCACCCCCGCCATAATCGTGGAAGGCATTTTATCGCCCAGCAGGTCGGTAATCATGATCGGCAGAATATTGGCGGGCATATAGAGGATCAGCGAAGTCACCAACAGCGCCAGCGTCCACTGCAGGCTGTTTTTACGCCGGGCGGTTCCCCTTGTCCGACAGCGCGGACAAACGGCCTCATCGACGGGCAAAACCGCCGTGCAGCATGAGCACGAGCGTAGCCCCTGACGCAGGCCGGAGACGCCGACTTTCAGCGGCTGTGTAATCGCCGGCATTGGTGCAATATCATCCCATAACCAGCGGCGATCCACGCACTGGAACGTCCTCAGCTGTAACAGGCAGAACATACACCAGGGAACGAAGCTCAGGCCGATGCCGATATCGCCGTAGGCCATCAGCTTAACGAAGCTGACCAGCACCCCGGCGAGAAAGATTTCCGCCATCCCCCAGGTTTTAAGGTGAAACAGGATCCGCGCCAGAAACGCCTTTAGCCCGGAAGGCATGCTCACCCGATTGACCAGCAGCAGTATGGTGACCAGGCAGAAAGCCGGCACCAGCTGGACGAAAAGTAAAAAGAAGGTACCGAGGCTGGCGTAATCCTCGCTAAACAGCACGTTCGGAATTTCCAGCAGCTCGATTTCACTGCTGATCCCCCCAACCTTCATATAGATGAAGGGGAACAGATTGGCCAGCAGCAGCATGAACAACGCGACCAGCGCGTAGGCTGTGGGACGCTGCCGGGGCGCGTCCCATGACGTTGTCAATGTCGTTCCGCAACGCGGACACGTAGCTTTCTGGCGATGCTCCAGCTGCGGCAAAGCCACCAGCAGATCACATTGTCGACACAGGATATGCCGCGCAGCATGATGATGATCGCACATGAAAACTCCTCAGCTTATGCGCCGTTTTTTAAACCTTCGAGATATTCCCAGCGTTCGAAGGCGGTTTCCAGCGCCTGCTCCGCTTCACTCAGCTGTGCGAGCACCTGCTGCGTATGGTCATGCGACTGACCAAAGAAAGAAGGGTCGGCAACCTGCTCCTGCAAATTCTGCAGCTGGGCTTCCAGTTCTTCCAGTTTTTGCGGCAGCTGTTCCAGCTCGCGCTGCAGGTTATAGCTTAGTTTGCTGGCAGCGCGTTTGACACTTTCTGCTTTCGGTTGAGCAACTTCAACTGTCTTTTTAGAAACCGGCTGTTTTTTCGCCAGATACTGCGCCTGCTGACCGCGTGCGTCATGATAGCCGCCCACGTATTGGCCAATTTGCCCCGCGCCTTCGAAGATCCAACACTCCGTTACCGTGTTATCCACAAACTGACGGTCGTGGCTAACCAGCATCACGGTTCCCTGATAACCGTCGACAAGCTCTTCCAGCAGCTCCAGGGTTTCGACATCCAGATCGTTTGTCGGTTCATCGAGTATCAACAGGTTGCTGGGCTTGAGGAACAGGCGCGCCAGCAGCAGGCGGTTACGCTCCCCGCCCGACAGTGCCCGCACTGGCGTCATCGCGCGTTTCGGATGGAACATAAAGTCCTGCAGATAGCCCAGGACGTGGCGCGGCTTGCCGTTCACCATCACTTCCTGTTTACCTTCCGCGAGGTTGTCCATCACCGTTTTATCCGGATCAAGTTCCGCGCGGTGCTGGTCGAAGTAAGCCACTTCCAGCTTGGTACCCACATGAATACGTCCACTATCCGCCTGCAGCTGACCGAGCATCAGCTTCAGCAGCGTAGTTTTGCCGCAGCCGTTCGGGCCAATCAGCGCAATTTTGTCGCCGCGCTGGATTTGGGCGGTGAAGTCTTTAACCAGCACCTTGCCATCAACCTGGTAGTTGACGTTCTCCATTTCGAACACAATCTTGCCCGAACGCGCGGCCTCTTCCACCTGCATCTTCGCGCTGCCCATCACTTCACGGCGCTCACCGCGCTCGCGGCGCATGGCTTTCAACGCCCGCACGCGCCCTTCGTTACGGGTGCGACGCGCTTTGATCCCCTGACGGATCCACACTTCTTCCTGCGCCAGCTTGCGATCGAACTCCGCGTTCTGTAACTCTTCCACGCGCAGCGCTTCTTCTTTATCCAGCAGATACTGATCGTAGTTCCCCGGATAGGTCACCAGCTTACCGCGATCGAGATCGACAATTCGCGTCGCCATGTTGCGAATAAAGGAACGGTCGTGCGAAATAAAAATAATGGTGCCTTTGAACATCTTCAGGAAACCTTCCAGCCAGTCGATAGTTTCAATATCGAGGTGGTTGGTCGGTTCATCGAGCAGCAGCACGCGCGGCCCGCTGACCAGCGCGCGGCCGAGGGCCGCTTTACGTAGCCAGCCGCCGGACAGCGAGGAAAGCTCGGCGTTAGGATCCAGATTCAGCTGTTCCAGCACTTCATTAATGCGGCTATCGAGCTGCCACAGCCCTAAATTATCCAGCTGTTCCTGAAGGCGCGCCAGTTCGTTCAGATTCTTGTCGCTCGGGTCGGTCATCACCAGCTGCGAAACATCGTGATAACCCTTAAGGTATGCCGCTTGTTCAGCAATACCTTCCGCCACAAAGTCATAGACGGTTCCGGTCACGTTACGCGGCGGATCCTGCTGTAGACGCGCCACAACCAGATCCAGTTCATAGATAATGCGCCCGTCATCAAGACCCTGTTCACGATTGAGGATCTTCATCAGGGTCGATTTACCCGCACCGTTGCGCCCTACCAGGCAGACGCGTTCGTTATCTTCGATATGCAGTTCAGCATTATCCAGCAGCGGCGCATCGCTGAAAGAGAGCCAGGCGCCGTGCATACTAATTAAAGACATTCTTTATTCCTTTCAGGCTGCGGTAATCAGCCAGCAGTTGTGAATCTGACGGTTGCGGGCAAAATCCTGAGACAGCGTTTTTTGCGTGATCTCCTGCGCCTTCAGGCCCAGCTGCGCCAGCCCGTCATGATCCATACGGAAACCGCGTTTGTTGTTCGAGAACATAATCGTGCCGCCTTTACGCAGCAGACGTTTTAAATCGGTCATCAGGCGCAAATGATCGCGCTGTACGTCAAACGCATCATCCATACGCTTTGAGTTGGAGAAGGTTGGCGGATCGATAAAGATCAGATCAAACTGTTCGGTGGTCTCCCGCAGCCAGCCCAGCACATCAGCCTGCATCAGGCGATGCGCGCGGCCGGTTAAGCCATTGAGGCGCAGGTTACGTTCAGCCCATTCAAGATAGGTACGTGACATATCGACCGTCGTCGTGGAACGCGCGCCGCCAAGGCCGGCGTGGACGCTGGCGCTACCGGTGTAGGAGAAAAGGTTGAGGAAATCTTTGCCTTTGCTCATCTGGCCCAGCATGCGGCGAGCAATACGGTGGTCGAGGAACAGCCCGGTATCCAGGTAGTCGGTCAGGTTTACCCACAGACGTGCGTTATACTCCTGCACCTCAATGAACTCACCTTTTTCACCCATTTTCTGATACTGGTTTTTCCCTTTCTGCCGTTCGCGGGTTTTCAGCACCAGCTTGTTCGGCGCAATCCCCAGTACGGCAATGGTGGCGGCGATAATATCAAACAGGCGCTGGCGGGCCTTGTGCGCGTCAACGGTTTTCGGCGGCGCATACTCCTGCACCACCACCCAGTCTGCGTAGCGGTCGATAGCGACGTTGTACTCCGGGAGGTCGGCATCATACAGGCGATAGCATTCAATGCCTTCCTGACGCGCCCACTTCTCATATTTTTTCAGGTTCTTACGCAGACGGTTGGCGAAATCTTCCGCCAGCATCGCGGTTTTGCCGCCTTCGTTTTCCGCAAGATGATAGTTCTTCTGGACGCAGTCGAGCGGTCCATTTTTCGCTTTGAACTGCTTATCAGCGCGCAGCTGCAGGCAGCTCAGCAGATCCGGCGAGGCGCTAAACAGCGACAGGTTCCAGCCGCCAAACTGATTTTTCATGATCCGCCCCAGCAGGCTATGCAGGGCAATCAGCGCCGGTTCACTCTCCAGACGCTCGCCGTACGGCGGGTTGCTTATCACCGTGCCGTAAGGGCCCTTCGGCAGTGGGTTGCTAAGCTGGGCAACGTCTTTCACTTCGAAGGTAATCAGTTCGCCAATACCGGCTCGGCGGGCGTTGCGCTGCGCGCGTTCGATGACGCGGGCGTCAACGTCGGAACCGTAAAAGCGCGACTCATACGCCGCCAGCCCCTGACGGGCGCGGGTTTGCGCTTCGGACTTCACCTCTTTCCAGATAGCATCGTCATGCTGCGCCCAGCCGCCGAAACCCCAATGGCCGCGGTGTAAACCCGGCGCACGATCGGTAGCGAGCATCGCCGCTTCAATGAGCAGCGTACCGGAACCGCACATGGGATCGAGCAGCGGCGTACCGGCAGCCCAGCCGGAACGCATCACTATCGCCGCAGCCAGGTTTTCTTTGATTGGCGCCATACCGGTACCGTCGCGGTAGCCGCGCAGGTGCAGCCCCTCGCCGCTAAGATCCAGGGAGATATGCGCGGTCTCTTTATTCAGCCAGACGTTAATACGCAGATCGGGATTTTCGCGATCGACGTTGGGACGCGGCAGATTCTTACGCGTAAAGCTGTCGACGATGGCGTCTTTCACCTTCAACGCCCCGTACTGGCTATTGCGGATCTCTTCGTTCAGCCCGCTAAAGTGCACGGCAAAAGTGGCATCCTGAGTGAAAATCTCGGTCCATGGAATGGCCTGTACGCCAAGGTACAGATCCAGGTCGCTGTATACGCTGCACTGCCCCAGCGGCAGCATAATCCGCGAAGCCAGCCGGCTCCACATCAGGCTTTGATACAGCAGCCGCGTATCTCCCTGAAAATGGACCCCGCCCTGGACCAACTGGCAGTCCACCGCGCCCAGCCCTTCCAGTTCAGTTTTTAACAGCTCTTCCAGCCCACGAGCCGTACTGGCAAACAGAGAATTCATATCGTCACTTTTACTAAAAGAAAATTGGTGCGCATTATAGCCAATATGCGCCCCATGTCATAAAGTTAAAGGCTTATTTTTAAAGCCAGGGGCAGCGTATGGTAACCCTTTCGCGACTTTTCATTCATCCCGTCAAATCGATGCGGGGAATGGGGCTCAGCCACGCTTATGCAGACAGCAGCGGGCTGGCCTTCGATCGTATATTTATGGTGACGGAAACCGATGGCACCTTCATTACCGCCCGTCAGTTTCCGCAAATGGTCAAATTTATTCCCGCACCGCTCCATGATGGTCTGCATCTGACCGCGCCGGACGGCAGCAGCGCGATGGTGCGCTTCAGCGATTTCTCCATACAGCAGGAGCCGACCGAAGTCTGGGGCAACCATTTTACCGCCCTGATTGCCCCGGACCGGGTGAACCAGTGGCTAAGCGGGTTCTTCAACCGCAGCGTTCAGCTCCGCTGGCTGGGGCCAGCGCTTAGCCGCAGGGTAAAACGTCACGATGCCGTCCCCCTCTCTTTTGCCGACGGTTTTCCCTATCTGCTGGCCAATGAGGCCTCGCTGCGCGATCTGCAAAATCGCTGTCCGGCCAGCGTAAGCATAGAACAATTTCGCCCAAATCTGCTGGTGACCGGCGCGGCCGCCTGGGAAGAAGATACGTGGAAAGTGGTGCGCATTGGCGAGGTCATTTTTGATGTCGTCAAACCGTGCAGCCGCTGCGTATTGACCACCGTCAGCCCGGAGCGCGGGCAAAAGCATCCTTCCGGGGAGCCCTTAAGCACGCTGCAGCGTTTCCGCACGGCGCTGGACAACGGCGATGTCGATTTTGGCCAGAACCTGATCGCGCGAAATAGCGGCGTAATCCGCGTAGGCGATGCGTTAGAAGTGCTCGCCCGCGGCCCGGCGAAGGCCTACGGCGCAGGCGAGAGTGATACTACGCCGGCACCTGAAGCGCAGGAGAACGCGACGGTGGAAATAGCGTGGCAGGGAGTGAGTTTTACCGGTAATAATCAGCAAATCTTGCTGGAGCAGCTGGAACAACAGGGAATTCGTATTCCTTACTCCTGCCGGGCTGGGATTTGCGGCAGCTGCCGCATCCGGCTGGAAGAAGGAGAAGTCAGCGCGCTGAAGAAAAACGCGGTCGCCGCAGATGGCACCATTTTATGCTGTAGCTGCGTGCCGAAAACCGCGGTGAGGCTGGCGCCTTAAACCGCCTGACCCAGGCTGTAGCTGGCGATGCCTGGCGCTGGCTGCAGCCTGTCGTTCATAATTTTAATCACGTCGCCGAGCTGCATCACCCGCCCGGCAAGCGTCAGACCGGGCTGGGCTAACAGGCACAGCGCGGCGTTTTCTCCGGGCTCAACCACCAGCAGATTCACCTGCTGGCCGGTATCGCTGAGCCATGCGCTGGCGGCATCGCCAACGCCGGGCTGCCAGCTCTCTTCATGCGTGTTGAAATGCCAGCTTTTCGGCATTTGCGGCTTGAGAAAACGAATAGCGACCAGCGCATTGAGTACTAATTCAGCGCGCTGTTCTTTTGATAATTCGAGATCGCGGCACTTTTCTTCAAATGAAAAATAGAGCGCTGCGTCATCAACGCAAAATCCGGAAGGCGCGAAGGCGTCGGGCGTCAACATGCGGCGAGCAAAACGCGATCTGAATAACATACCATTAGCCAGATCGAGCATCATGCGGTCATGCTCTTCATCGTAATACCAGCGCCAGTTATCGTCAGGTTTGATCCGCATTTCTACCCCCGTCCTCTTCCACTTCCGTCTGTAATAAACAGGTAAACTGCTACAGAATATTTCAAAAATTAAGAAAAGACTAAAATGTCTAAATAAGCAACAATGAAGGAATATAAAACAACCAGGGCTATAAATAAAGCCCTGGTGGAGTATCAGAGGGGGAAAAGATTAGATATGGGTAACAATTTCTTTAATCAGCGGCGGGCCTTTAAAAATAAATCCGGAATAAATCTGCACCAGCGTCGCTCCGGCGGCTATCTTTTCCCGGGCGGCAATCACCGAGTCAATACCGCCGACTCCGATAATTGGCAGGCGGCCATTTAATTCCGCAGACAGCATGCGGATAATTTCCGTACTCTTCAGCTGCAATGGACGTCCGCTAAGGCCACCGGTTTCATCACAATGTTTCATCCCCTGCACCAGCGATCGATCCAGAGTGGTATTGGTGGCAATGACGCCATCTATATTATGCCGGACTAAACTGTCCGCTACCTGGATCAATTCTTCGACGGAAAGATCCGGAGCGATCTTTACGGCCACAGGAACATATTTTTGATGTTTCTCTTGTAGCTCGCGTTGCTTATTTTTAATACCAGAAAGCAAATCGTCCAGCGCATCTCCGTATTGTAAAGTACGCAAGCCTGGGGTATTCGGCGAGGAGATATTAATGGCGATATAGCCGGCATAAGCATAGATTTTTTCCATACAAATCAGATAATCATCTTTGCCTTGTTCTACCGGTGTATCTTTATTCTTGCCAATATTAATACCCAGAATGCCGTCAAAATGCGCCTTTTTTACGTTCTCCACGAGGTTATCAACACCGTGGTTATTAAAGCCCATGCGGTTGATCAAACCTTCGGCATCGACCAGGCGGAAGATCCTTGGCTTATCGTTGCCCGGCTGTGGACGCGGCGTCACGGTACCAATTTCAATGGAACCAAAACCCATCGCCCCGAGCGCATCAATGCACTCGCCGTTCTTATCCAGCCCGGCGGCCAGGCCCAGCGGGTTCTTAAATGTGAGCCCCATACAGGTTACCGGCTTTGTCGGCACCTTCTGGCGAACCAACATTTCCAGCGGGGTACCCGAAACACGGCGTAATTGTTGAAAAGTGACTTCATGAGCGCGCTCAGGATCGAGCTGAAAAAGGGCTTTACGAACGAAGGGGTAGTACATGAACTCTCCTGGATTCCCGGTGTGCAAACCGGGGGCGTATTATGTGCGATCCACCCCGGAAAGGGAATTGACCTACGACAAAAAATCTTACCTCCGACGCAAACGTTTACTTTTCTCCCGCTGGTTATGCACTTTCTGACAATCCAACGCCGGATAAATCATTTAGGGAAATAAAAGCGCTCTGTCACACTGCGGCTAAATGTTATCAATTATAGATAAATGCAAATATTTAGTTATAAGGAGAGAGTATGCGAGTCATCACACTTGCGGGCAGCCCGCGCTACCCTTCCCGCTCCAGCGCGCTTCTGGAATACGCCAGAGAGACGCTCTCGGCGGCGGATATCGAGGTCTGCCACTGGCATCTGCAGAATTTCGCTCCGGAAGACCTGCTCTACGCTCGCTTTGATAACCCAGCCCTCCATGCGTTAAATGAACAGCTTGCCGGCGCCGATGGGCTGATCATCGCGACGCCCGTGTATAAGGCCTCTTTTTCCGGCGCGTTAAAGACGCTTCTGGACCTGCTGCCGGAGCGCGCGCTGGAGGGCAAAATCGTTCTGCCGCTGGCTACCGGCGGAACCATCGCCCATATGCTGGCGGTGGATTACGCCTTAAAACCGGTACTCAACGCGCTGAAAGCCCAGGAGATCCTCCACGGCGTTTTCGCTGACGATAGCCAGGTCACGGATTATCAGCATAAACCGCAGTTTACCCCAAATCTGCAGGGCCGCCTCGACCAGGCGCTGGAAACCTTCTGGCAGGCGCTGCATCGCCCCAGCAGCCGCGCGCCGGCGCTGAAAACCTTACAGCGGGTTGAGCACGTTTAAAGTTCAGCGTTGATGCCCGTCACCAGGCAAAACGCTAAAGAATAAAGGAACACTGTATGGCGACGCTTTCGCAAAAACTCCTGATCCGCATAGCCCCCTGGCTTTTGCCGGTTGGCAGCGTGATTGTATGGCAATTCGCCTCTTCCGTTGGTTGGCTCTCTACCCGTATTTTGCCGTCACCGGAAGGGGTGCTCAAAGCCTTCTGGACGCTCTCCGCCAGCGGTGAGCTTTGGCAACATCTGGCCATCAGCTCATGGCGGGCGCTTATTGGTTTCAGCATCGGAGGTTCCATTGGCCTGGTTCTCGGGCTTATCAGCGGCCTGTCGCGCTGGGGCGAACGCCTGCTGGACACCTCCATTCAGATGCTGCGCAACGTGCCGCACCTCGCGCTGATTCCGCTGGTGATTTTATGGTTCGGCATCGATGAAAGCGCCAAAATTTTCCTCGTGGCGCTGGGGACGATGTTCCCGATTTATATCAACACCTGGCACGGTATTCGAAACATTGACAGGGGTCTGGTGGAGATGGCCCGCAGCTATGGCTTATCGGGTTTTGCTCTGTTCCGTCACGTGATCCTGCCGGGCGCCCTGCCCTCCATTATGGTCGGCATCCGGTTTGCGCTCGGCCTGATGTGGTTAACGCTGATCGTGGCTGAAACCATCTCGGCTAACGCCGGTATCGGCTATCTGGCGATGAACGCCCGCGAATTTCTGCAGACCGATGTCGTGGTCGTCGCCATTATTCTTTACGCTATTCTCGGCAAACTGGCCGACTTCAGCGCACAGCTTCTTGAACGCGTCTGGCTGCGCTGGAATCCGGCTTACCACCTTCAGGAGGCCAACGCATGACAACCGCGCGTCTTAATCCGGGGATCCCGCTGCTGCTAAACGGCGTAAGCAAGCGTTACGGCAGCAAGACGATTCTGAATGAACTCGATCTGCATATTCCCACCGGGCAATTTGTCGCGGTGGTCGGACGCAGCGGCGGCGGTAAAAGCACCCTGCTGCGGCTGCTCGCCGGGCTGGAAAAACCCAACGCCGGGCAGCTGCTGGCGGGTTCGACGCCGCTGGCGCAAATCCAGGAGGATACCCGGATGATGTTCCAGGATTCCCGCCTGCTGCCGTGGAAAACGGTGATCGACAATGTCGGCCTCGGGCTGAAGGGGCAGTGGCGCGAGGCGGCGCTCAAGGCGCTGGCGAGCGTCGGCCTTGAAGACCGCGCCGGTGAGTGGCCCGCGGCGCTTTCCGGCGGGCAAAAGCAGCGCGTGGCGCTGGCTCGCGCGTTAATTCATCGCCCCGGATTATTACTGCTTGATGAACCGCTGGGCGCGCTGGACGCCCTCACTCGCCTGGAGATGCAGGATCTGATTGTTTCGCTGTGGCAGGAGCACGGATTTACCGTTCTGCTGGTCACCCACGACGTCAGCGAGGCGGTGGCGATGGCCGATCGCGTTTTGCTGATTGAAGAGGGGAAGATAGGGCTGGATCTGCTGGTGGACATTCCCCGTCCGCGACGCACGGGTTCAGCGAAGCTGGCCGAACTGGAAGCGGAAGTACTGAATCGGGTGATGCAGCGCGGCAAGAACGAATCCTCGCCACGCTTAGTGAGCCACGGTTAACGACTGCGACGTTCCCCCGCTCGCGCTGCGCTTAGCGGGGCTACAGGTTTGGACTCGCGCTGGCGTTACGCCAGCGCTTTACTGATTTTCTCGAACAGATCCCCGGAAAGATTCTCCAGACCCTTCAGCTGCTCCAGCGCCCCGCGCATCAGCGCCTGACGTTTCTCGTCATAGCGTTTCAGACGAATCAGCGGCTCAATCAGACGCGAAGCCACCTGCGGGTTGCGGCTGTTCAGCTCAGTCAGCATCTCGACAAGGAACTGATAGCCGCTGCCGTCTTCTGCATGGAACGCCGCCGGGTTGCTGCCGGCAAAGGCGCCGATCAGAGAACGGACGCGGTTCGGGTTACCCATGCTGAACGAGCGATGATGCAACAGGCCGCGAACCGTCTCCAGGACGTTATCCGCCGGGCTGGTGGACTGCAGGATAAACCATTTATCCATGACCAGTCCGTCCTGGTGCCACTTGTCGTCATACTCCTGCATCAGCGCATCGCGGCACGGCAGCTGGGCCGCTACGGCTGCGGCCAGCGCCGCCAGCGCGTCGGTCATATTGTCCGCATGGTGATACTGCGCGCTAATCAGTTTATCCGCCAGCTCGGTATCGCCAAACGCCAGGTAGCGCAGGCAGGTATTACGCAGAGAACGCTTACCGATATCGGCATGCTCAACGCGGTAGCCGTTGAGCTTGTTGGCGTTGTAAACCGCCAGGAACTCGTCAGCCAGCTCTTTCGCCAGCGTGCGGGTCAGCGCTTCGCGCACCGCCGCGATGGCAAGCGGATCGATAATCGCAAACAACTCCGCCATTTCATTCGCTGAAGGCAGCGTCAGGATCTCAGCCGCCAGCGCCGGATCGATCTTCTCATCCAGCAGAATCGCGCGGAACGCATCGGCGACGTGAATCGGCAGAGACAGCGGCTGCCCCTGCTGGTGACGGTTGACGTTGAGTTTGATATAGGTCGCCAGCAGGCTCTGCGCCGCGTCCCAGCGGGAGAAATCATTCCGCGCGTGGCGCATCAGGAAGGTCAGCTGCTGATCGCTCCATTTGTACTCCAGCTTCACCGGCGCGGAAAACTCGCAAAGCAGCGCCGGGACCGGCTGGAAGTAAACGTTGTCGAAAACAAAAGTCTGCTCCGCCTGGGTGACGTTCAGCACGTGATGCACCGGGTGACCGCCCTTCTGCAGCGGGATTACCTTGCCTTCGTTATCGTACAGCTCGATGTCGAACGGAATATGCAGCGGCAGCTTCTCCGCCTGCTCAGCGGTCGGCGGCGTGCGCTGGCTGATGGTCAGCGTGTACTGCTCCGTTTCCGGGTTGTAGTCATCATGGACGGTGACAATCGGCGTACCGGACTGGCTATACCAGCGGCGGAAGTGGGACAGATCGACGTTGGAAGCGTCTTCCATCGCCTGGACAAAGTCGTCGCAGGTCGCGGCGCTGCCGTCGTGGCGCTCAAAATAGAGCTGCATGCCTTTCTGGAAATTCTCTTCGCCCAGCAGGGTATGCAGCATGCGGATCACTTCCGCTCCCTTCTCATACACCGTCAGGGTATAGAAGTTGTTCATCTCAATCACGCTATCCGGGCGAATCGGATGCGCCATCGGGCTGGCGTCTTCGGCAAACTGCAGGCCGCGCATGGTGCGTACGTTATTGATGCGGTTCACCGCGCGCGAGCCGAGGTCGGAGCTGAATTCCTGATCGCGGAAAACGGTCAGCCCCTCTTTCAGGCTGAGCTGGAACCAGTCGCGGCAGGTCACGCGATTGCCGGTCCAGTTATGGAAATATTCATGACCAATCACGCGCTCGATATCCAGGTAATCTTTATCGGTCGCGGTATCGGTACGCGCCAGTACGTATTTGGAGTTAAAGACGTTAAGGCCTTTGTTCTCCATGGCGCCCATGTTGAAGAAGTCGACGGCGACAATCATATAGATGTCGAGGTCGTACTCGAGACCAAAGCGGGTTTCGTCCCACTTCATCGAATTTTGCAGCGAAGTCATCGCCCACGGCGCGCGGTCAAGGTTACCGCGGTCAACGTAGAGCTCCAGCGCCACTTCACGCCCCGAACGGGTTTTGAAGGTATCGCGCAGGACGTCAAAATCACCGGCCACCAGCGCAAACAGGTAGCACGGTTTTGGGAACGGGTCCTGCCACTGGATCCAGTGACGGCCATTTTCCAGCTCGCCCTGGGCCACGCGGTTACCGTTGGAGAGCAGAAACGGGTATTTTGCTTTATCGGCGATGATTTTGGTGGTGAAGCGCGCCAGAACGTCCGGGCGGTCCGGATACCAGGTAATGTGGCGGAAGCCTTCCGCCTCGCACTGGGTACACAGCGCTTCGCCGGACTGATATAGCCCTTCCAACGCGGTATTCGCCGCCGGGCTGATTTCATTGACGATGGTCAGAGTGAAATGTTCCGGCAACCCGCTAATCACCAGCTGGTTATTTTCTTCCTTGTAGTCGCTCCACGGCTGACCATCAATCCGCAGAGAGACCAACGTCAGGTCTTCGCCATCCAGACGCAATGGCACATCAGACGTAGCCGCGTGGCGGGAGACCTTGCTCTCAGCCGTCACAACGGTTTTCGCGGCATCCAGGTCAAAGGTCAAATCGATATCGCTAATCAGATACTCCGGCTCACGGTAGTCGTGGCGGTATTTGGCTTGGGGCTGTTGTGTCATAAAAAACCTTTAGCGTGTCCTGTAAAGTGTCGACTCAGTCTATTCCTGTTGCGCAAATCTCGCTATGCAGAATCTTCATCTTTTCAATGCTAAACATGAAAATTGCTACATTTTGATAACACAAGAGGCACGAAATGCGCTCGACCAGGCGCAAAGCTTGTGGTGTGATGCGTGTTCAATATATTAAACTAGGCCTCGCAAATGACCGTCAGCGTCGCCATCAGCCGTCACCGCGGGACAGCGTCGGGTATTACAGGTATACTCCGCCTCCTTTTACCGCTTTGGTTTTGATGGAAACGCTCCAGTGAGAGGATGCTACTGCGCACCATGACCCAATTCACTTCTCCTGTACTGCACTCGTTGCTTGATACGGATGCCTACAAGCTGCACATGCAGCAGGCTGTCTTCCACCGCTACAATGATGTACAGGTTGCGGCGGAGTTCCGCTGCCGCGGGGACGATCTGCTCGGCATCTACGCCGATGCGATTCGCGAGCAGGTTGAGACGATGCGCGACCTGAGACTGCAGGACGATGAATATCACTGGTTGTCGAGCCTGCCCTTCTTTGCGCCAGACTATCTCGAGTGGCTACGCGGCTTCCGCTACGACCCGCGCCAGGTCACGGTCATCAATGACAACGGCAAGCTGAATATTCGCCTTTCCGGCCCCTGGCTTGAAGTTATTATGTGGGAAGTTCCGCTGCTGGCGGTGATAAGCGAGCTGGTACATCGCTATCGCTCGCCGGAAATCAGCGTCGATCTCGCGCTGGACACCCTTGAGCATAAGCTGACTGACTTTAACCGCCTCACTGCTGATATCGATATGTCGGGCTTCCGCCTGATGGATTTCGGTACCCGCCGCCGCTTCTCCCGCGAGGTGCAGCAGGCGATTGTTCAGCGTCTTCAGCAAGAATCCTGGTTCACCGGTACCAGCAATTACGATCTGGCGCGGCGTTTGAATTTGACCCCAATGGGGACCCAGGCTCACGAATGGTTCCAGGCGCATCAGCAGATCAGCCCGAACCTGGCGAGCAGCCAGCGCGCGGCTCTCGCGGCCTGGCTGGAAGAGTATCCCGATCGGCTGGGGATTGCGCTGACCGACTGCATTACGATGGACGCTTTTCTGCGCGATTTCGGGCCGGAGTTTGCGACCCGCTATCAGGGGCTGCGCCACGACTCCGGCGACCCGGTGGAATGGGGCGAGAAGGCTATCGCCCACTACAAAAAGCTGGGCATCGACCCGCTGAGCAAAGTGCTGGTATTTTCCGATAATCTCGACCTGACAAAAGCGGTTGATCTCTATCGCCACTTCTCATCGCGGGTGAATCTGAGCTTCGGTATCGGCACGCGTTTAACCTGCGATATTCCTCAGGTGAAGCCGCTCAATATTGTTATCAAGCTGGTGGAGTGCAACGGTAAACCGGTGGCGAAACTTTCGGATAGCCCGGGTAAAACGATTTGTCACGATAAAGCTTTCGTCCGCGCGCTGCGCAAAGCCTTCGATCTACCGCCGGTTAAAAAAGCCAGCTAGGTCATATAAAGACAAAATGCGTCCGCCAAAACGGGCGCATTTTTATTCGCCTCCGCTTATCACCCCGAGACGTTATCAGGCATTAAGAACCCCGTTCGCCCTGCATGGGATCATCGCGCTGAACGAATCTCTCTGAATATCAGGCTCTCACGCAGCAAAGTAGGCTATCTCCTTATTTATTTCCTAAAACCCCCCTTTCTTGTGCGAAATCTACTTGTCTGATGGAAGATGACAGGTAACATAGATATCCCCCTGTTGCAGGGGAATACAGATTTTTCTATTGGACTAACAAGAGAGACTATTATGAGCGTTGTGCCTGTAGCCGACGTACTCCAGGGCCGCGTTGCCGTTGACAGCGAAGTCACCGTGCGCGGATGGGTGCGTACCCGCCGAGATTCTAAAGCTGGCTTTTCTTTCCTCGCCGTCTATGACGGTTCCTGCTTTGATCCTGTACAGGCCGTTATTAGTAATTCTCTTCCCAATTACAATCAGGAAGTGCTGCGCCTGACCACCGGCTGCTCGGTCGTGGTGACCGGTAAAGTCGTGGCATCTCAGGGCCAGGGCCAGAGCTTTGAAATCCAGGCCAGCCACGTGGAAGTCAGCGGCTGGGTGGAAGACCCGGATACTTATCCGATGGCGGCTAAACGCCATAGCATCGAGTACCTGCGTGAAGTTGCCCACCTGCGCCCGCGCACCAACCTGATTGGCGCGGTGGCGCGCGTTCGCCATACCCTGGCGCAGGCGCTGCACCGTTTCTTCGATGAGCAGGGCTTCTTCTGGGTTTCGACTCCGCTGATTACCGCTTCCGACACTGAAGGCGCCGGCGAGATGTTCCGCGTGTCAACGCTGGATCTGGAAAACCTGCCGCGCAACGAACAGGGCAAAGTCGATTTCGATAAAGACTTCTTCGGCAAAGAGTCGTTCCTGACCGTTTCCGGCCAGCTGAACGGCGAAACCTACGCCTGCGCACTGTCCAAAATCTACACCTTTGGCCCAACCTTCCGTGCGGAAAACTCCAACACCAGCCGCCACCTGGCAGAGTTCTGGATGCTGGAGCCGGAAGTCGCCTTTGCTAACCTGAACGATGTGGCAGGTCTGGCGGAAGCGATGCTGAAGTACGTCTTCAAAGCCGTTCTCGAAGAGCGCGCAGACGACATGCAGTTCTTTGCCGAACGCGTTGATAAAGACGCTATCGACCGCCTGCAGCGTTTCGTTTCCGCTGATTTTGCCCAGGTTGATTACACTGACGCGGTCACCATTCTGGAAAACTGCGGTAAGTCGTTCGAAAACCCGGTCTACTGGGGCGTGGATCTCTCCTCCGAGCACGAACGCTATCTGGCGGAAGAGCACTTTAAAGCCCCGGTGGTGGTGAAAAACTACCCGAAAGACATCAAGGCTTTCTATATGCGCCTTAACGAAGACGGTAAAACCGTCGCCGCAATGGACGTTCTGGCGCCGGGCATCGGTGAAATTATCGGTGGCTCCCAGCGTGAAGAGCGCCTGGACGTGCTTGACGCGCGTATGGCGGAAATGGGTCTTAATAAAGAAGACTACTGGTGGTATCGCGACCTGCGCCGTTACGGCACCGTACCGCACTCCGGTTTCGGTCTGGGCTTTGAGCGTCTTATCGCCTACGTGACCGGCGTGCAGAACGTTCGCGACGTCATTCCGTTCCCGCGGACCCCGCGTAACGCGACTTTCTGATTTTTTCTGCAATTTTCATCCAGGGCCAGCGCAAGCTGGCCTTTTTTTATGTCAATTTACGTTAACGAATATCAGGAAACTTAAACATCAACCATCCTGATTCACAATTATGTTACGCACTATTTCATTAGCGACCGCTAATTAAAACCGCACCTTATGTTCATAAATTGGCAAACATGCTGATTATATTGCTCGTTTTTTAACCAGTCACAGCACAACTTGCAACGACAAGATTTGAATAAAAATAAAGCAAAATGCTGACGTAAAATGCACAAACCCTCTCTTATCTAAATTAATCATAATTAATTCATATAGATATATAAAGACAGGTGATTTAATCGGCGAACAGGGGCGGAATGTTGATTGAGTTCACAAAGTTCCCAAAAATACATATTTAGTTACATAGAATTTCCTTTTGTTACTCATATGCGATATTGGTAGCATTTTCAGGCTAGCGAAACGTTGTTCTGAATGGAAAGATGCCTCCAGACACCAAACTATCATCAATAGTTCTGTAAATTTTTATTGACGAAACTTATTGACGGCAGTGGCAAGTGTTCATAAAAAAATATAAATGAGGGTAATAAATAATGATGAAGCGCAAAATTCTGGCAGCGGTAATTCCTGCCCTGCTGGTAGCCGGTGCAGCTAACGCTGCAGAAATCTATAACAAAAACGGCAACAAACTGGACTTCTACGGAAAAATGGTTGGCGAGCACGTCTGGACCACCAACGGCGACACCAGCAGCGATGATACCACCTACGCCCGTATCGGTCTGAAAGGCGAAACCCAGATCAACGATCAGCTGGTCGGCTACGGTCAGTGGGAATACAACATGGATGCGTCCAATGTTGAAGGTAAACAGACCACCAAAACTCGTCTGGCTTTCGCAGGCTTAAAAGCCGGTGAATACGGTTCATTCGACTACGGTCGTAACTACGGCGCCATCTACGACGTTGAAGCGGCAACCGATATGCTGGTTGAATGGGGCGGCGACGGCTGGAGCTACACCGACAACTTCATGACCGCGCGTACCAACGGCGTAGCCACCTACCGTAACTCTGACTTCTTCGGTCTGGTTGACGGCCTGAGCTTCGCGCTGCAGTACCAGGGTAAAAATGACGCTTCTAGCCGTGATGTTAAGAAACAAAAC
The DNA here is from genome assembly GCF_009025755.1 of Klebsiella sp. RCJ4. Classification (NCBI taxonomy): domain Bacteria; kingdom Pseudomonadati; phylum Pseudomonadota; class Gammaproteobacteria; order Enterobacterales; family Enterobacteriaceae; genus Klebsiella; species Klebsiella sp. RCJ4. The sequence continues at coordinate 2,496 of NZ_WCIN01000015.1, read as the reverse complement.
GGCGACGGCTTCAGCACCGCGGCAACCTACGCGTTTGACAACGGCATTGCGCTGTCTGCAGGCTATGCGAACTCCAACCGTAGCGGCGATCAGAAAGCTGACCGTCAGGGCGAAAAAGCTGAAGCATGGGCAACCTCCGCTAAGTATGACGCGAACAACGTCTATGCTGCGGTCATGTACTCCCAGACTTACAACATGACGCCGGAAAACGAAGGCAACTACTTCGCTAACAAAACTCAGAACTTCGAAGCCGTTGTTCAGTATCAGTTCGACTTCGGCCTGCGTCCGTCCATCGGCTACGTACAGACTAAAGGTAAAGACCTGCGCTCCCGCGCTGGCTTCTCCGGCGGCGATGCTGACCTGGTTAAATACGTCGAAGTGGGTACCTGGTACTACTTCAACAAAAACATGAACGTCTACGCTGCGTATAAATTCAACCAGCTGAACGACAACGATTACACCAAAGCCGCTGGCGTTGCGACCGACGACCAGGCCGCAGTGGGTATCGTTTACCAGTTCTAATCTGCAGTACACCCCTTCGTGATATGCCTAAAAAGCAGGACTTCGGTCCTGCTTTTCTGCTTTCCTGAGAGGAAGATCGTAACTTTCAAAAACCTTCTCGCTTTTTGTCGCAAACGGTTGGCAATTAACATAACTCCCGTTAACCTGATAGCGGATTTCCCTTCAGTAATCACAATGGAACCTCGTCATGTTTGAGAACATTACCGCCGCCCCTGCCGACCCAATTCTGGGCCTGGCCGATCTGTTTCGTGCCGATGACCGCCCAACAAAAATTAATCTTGGAATTGGTGTTTATAAAGATGAAACGGGTAAAACACCGGTCCTGACTAGCGTGAAAAAAGCAGAGCAGTATCTGCTGGAAAATGAAACCACTAAAAATTATCTGGGTATCGATGGTATTCCGGAATTTGGCCGCTGCACCCAGGAGCTTCTGTTCGGGAAAGGAAGCGCAATTATCAATGATAAACGCGCCCGCACCGCGCAAACGCCCGGCGGTACAGGTGGCCTGCGCGTCGCCGCCGATTTTCTGGCGAAGAACACCGACGTTAAACGTATTTGGGTGAGCAACCCCAGCTGGCCGAACCATAAAAGCGTGTTCAATTCAGCCGGGCTGGAAGTTCGCGAATATACCTACTACGATGCCGCTAACCACAAACTCGACTTCGACGGGCTGCTGGCCAGCCTGACCGAAGCGCAGGCCGGCGACGTGGTTCTGTTCCACGGCTGCTGCCATAACCCAACCGGTATCGATCCGACGCTGGAGCAGTGGCAACAGCTGGCGCAGCTCTCCGTAGAGAAAGGCTGGCTGCCGCTGTTTGACTTTGCCTACCAGGGCTTTGCCCGCGGCCTGGAAGAAGATGCTGAAGGCCTGCGCGCTTTCGCCGCTCTGCATAAAGAGCTGCTGGTTGCCAGCTCCTACTCGAAAAACTTCGGCCTGTACAACGAGCGCGTGGGCGCCTGTACGCTGGTCGCCGCTGACCAGGAAGCGGTAGACCGCGCTTTCAGCCAGATGAAGTCGGTTATCCGCGCGAACTACTCAAACCCGCCCGCTCACGGCGCCTCGGTAGTGGCGACCATTCTCAGCAATGACGCACTGCGCGCCATCTGGGAGCAAGAGTTGACCGACATGCGTCAACGCATCCAGCGTATGCGTCTGCTTTTCGTTAATACCCTGCAGGAAAAAGGCGCCAGCCGCGATTTCTCTTTCATCATTCAGCAAAACGGGATGTTCTCGTTCAGCGGCCTGACCAAAGAGCAGGTACTGCGTCTGCGTGAAGAGTTCGGAATTTACGCGGTGGCGTCCGGACGTATAAACGTCGCCGGTATGACGCCCGACAACATGGCGCCGCTGTGCGAAGCGATTGTTGCCGTACTGTAATCTCAGCGCAGGGCAAGTGTAAAAGACCACCTTCTGAGAAGGTGGCTTTTGAGAATGCCCCCTGTAAGGGGGGCTATTGTCACCTTCCGCTGATTACTCTAGCAATTCCATCTGCTGTTCATACGTTTGTTCCGTTTTCTCCTGATGCCTCACATATCGTCTGATAATTTCTTCATTCACTCCCACCGTATCGACAAAGTAGCCTCGCGACCAAAAATGATTCCCCCATAGCTTCTTCCTGATATGTGGAAAACGGTTATAAAGCCTGATGGCACTGCGTCCTTTTAGATGGCCCATCAGAGTTGATATCGAGATCTTTGGTGGAATGATGACGACCAGATGTACATGATCGGGCTGAACATTTAGCTCCAGAACCTCACAATCCTTTATTCCACAGAGGATATAGATCGTCCTGTACAGCTCCTTACCCAGCTTATCTTTCAGGATCCTGAATCGGTACTTGGGTGTCCAGACTATGTGGTATTTGCAACGCCAATATACATGTGATGAACTCCTGTAAAGTCCCATGTCGGTTTGTCTCCTTTTACTTGTGGTGAGTAAGCAGAGATATTCCGACATGGGCATTCTTCAGGCTA
>NZ_WCIN01000014.1:0-44965 GCF_009025755.1 Klebsiella sp. RCJ4 | reverse complement strand
TTTACATCGCCAGCACGTACTTGAGCATCACCCCGGCGGCAATCGCCGAGCCAATCACCCCCGCCACGTTCGGGCCCATCGCGTGCATCAGCAGGAAGTTCTGCGCGTCCGACTCCAGACCCACTTTGTTCGATACCCTGGCCGCCATCGGCACCGCCGACACCCCGGCCGAGCCAATCAGCGGGTTGATTTTGTTCCGGCTGCACAGGTTCAGCAGCTTCGCCATCAGCACCCCCGCCGCCGTCCCCACGCAGAACGCAATCACCCCCAGCACCAGTATCCCCAGCGTCTGCGGCTGCAGGAACTTGTCCGCCACCAGCTTGGCCCCCACCGACAGCCCGAGGAAAATGGTCACGATATTTATCAGCCCGTTCTGCACCGTGTCGCTCAGGCGCTCCACCACCCCGCTCTCGCGCATCAGGTTGCCGAAGCAGAACATCCCCAGCAGCGGCGCCGCGTCCGGCAGCAGCAGCGCCACCAGCAGCAGCAGCACCGCCGGAAAGAGGATTTTTTCCCGCTTACTCACCGTGCGCAGCTGCACCATGCGGATTTTCCGCTCCTTCTCGCTGGTCAGCGCCTTCATAATCGGCGGCTGGATTAACGGCACCAGCGCCATATACGAGTACGCCGCCACCGCGATGGCCCCGAGTAATTCCGGCGCCAGCTTGCCCGACAGATAAATCGCCGTCGGCCCGTCCGCGCCGCCGATGATGCCGATGGCCGCCGCCTGCGGCAGGGTGAAGCTGATGATGCCGAAGTAGTTCAGCGTCAGCGCCCCCAGCACCGTGGCGAAGATGCCGAACTGCGCCGCCGCCCCCAGCAGCAGGGTGCGCGGGTTGGCCAGCAGCGGGCCGAAGTCGGTCATCGCCCCGACGCCCATAAAAATCACCAGCGGGGCGATACCCGAGCCGATGGCGACCTTATAGAAGATGGCCAGCACCCCGGCGGAGTAGCCCATATCCACGGCGAGCTCCTCCATCTGCCCCTGCACCGACGGCAGGGCCAGCGCCAGCGCCTCCCTGATGGCGTGGACATCCGGCGTACAGTGGAGCTTCACGGCAATCACCGCCAGCTGTCCGGCGTCGTGGTGCGCCAGCAGGCTCTCCAGGGCGGTCAGCGCCAGCCCGGCCTCCGGGATATTCGACAGCAGACCGCCGAAGCCAATCGGCAGCAGCAGCAGCGGCTCGAACTTCCTCGCGATGGCCAGCCACAGCAGCAGCAGGCTCACCAGCAGCATGACGGCCTGGCCGGCGCCGAGGTGCATCAGCCCCATGCCCTGAATCAGGGCGTTCAGACTTTCCATTTCCGTTCCTCTTCCTTACGCCAGGCTCAGCAGGGTGTCGCCCACAGCCACCGCGTCCCCGGATTTCACCGCGATACCGCGCACGGTCCCGGCCTGCGCGGCGCGGATTTCGGTTTCCATCTTCATGGCTTCCAGAATCAGCAGCACGTCGCCCTCGGCCACCGTCTGGCCTTCCGTGGCAATGACCTTCCAGATGGTGCCCGCCAGCGGCGCGGTCACCGGGGTGCCGGCACCTGCCGGGGCGGCTGCGGGGGCCGTGGCCTGAACGGGGGCCGCTGCCGTCAGCGGGCTGATATCGCCGCCGTCGCTGACCTTCACCACAAAGGCCTTACCTTCCACTTCCACGGTGTAGACGCCGGAGGCGGCCGGTTTCTCTGCTTTCACCGCCGGTTTGACCTCTTCAGCCTGCGGCAGCGGCTCGAACGCCGCCGGGTTGTGGCGGTTCTCAAGGAACTTCAGGCCGACCTGCGGGAACAGGGCCACGGTGAGCACGTCGTCGATGGCGTTGTCGGCAAGCTGAATATTCTTCTCCTGCGCCTGGCGCTTCACGTCGGCTTCCAGCTGCGCCAGCTCCGGCTTCAGCAGGTCCGCCGGACGGCAGGTGATGGCCTCTGCTCCGTCCAGCACGCGCGCCTGTAATGCCGCGTTCACCGGCACCGGGGGGTGGCCGTACTCGCCCTTCAGTATCCCGGCGGTCTCCTTCGCGATGGTTCTGTAGCGTTCGCCGGTCAGCACGTTAAGCACCGCCTGGGTGCCGACAATCTGCGAGGTCGGGGTGACCAGCGGGATAAAGCCGAGGTCCTCGCGCACGCGGGGGATTTCCGCCAGCACCTCATCCAGACGGTGGGCGGCGTTCTGCTGCTTCAGCTGGCCCTCGAGGTTGGTGAGCATCCCGCCCGGCACCTGGGCCACGAGGATACGGCTGTCGGTGCCCTTCAGCTGGCCTTCAAAGGCGTGGTATTTCCTGCGCACCTCGCGGAAGTACGCCGCAATGCTCTCAAGCTTCAGGATATCCAGCCCGGTGTCGTGTTTTGTGCCTGCCAGCGTCGCCACCAGCGCCTCGGTGGCCGGGTGGCCGTAGGTGGCGCTCATGGAAGAGATGGCGGTATCGACGCCGTCGACGCCGGCCTCGATGGCCTTCAGCAGGGCCATCTCCGCCATCCCGGTGGTGGCATGAGCATGCAGGTGCAGCCTGACGTCATAGCGTTTTTTGATTTCGCTCACCAGCTCGAAGGCCGCCATCGGGGTGAGAATGCCGGACATATCCTTAATCGCGATGGAATCGACGCCGGTCTCCAGCAGCTGTTCGGTCAGGTCGAGCCAGGTCTGCAGGGTGTGGGCCGGACTGGTGGTGTAGGAGAGCGTGCCCTGGGCGTGGGCGCCGTGGCTGCGCACCGCCTGCAGGGCGGCCTGCATATTGCGCGGGTCGTTCATGGCGTCGAAGACGCGGAACACGTCCATGCCGTTTTTGACGGCGCGCTCAACGAAGCGCTGCACCACGTCATCGGCGTAGTGGCGGTAGCCGAGCAGGTTCTGGCCGCGGAGCAGCATCTGCAGCGGGGTCTTCGGCATGGCCTTTTTGAGCTCGCGCAGGCGGACCCAGGGGTCCTCGCCGAGGAAGCGGATGCAGGCGTCAAAGGTGGCGCCGCCCCAGCATTCAAGGGACCAGTAGCCCGCGTCATCGAGGGCGGCCGCAACGGGGAGCATATCGTCGAGGCGCAGGCGGGTGGCGAAAAGGGACTGGTGGGCGTCGCGCAGGACGACATCGGTAATGGCAACGGTCATGGATTCCTCCGTGAATTAAGGGTTAAGCGGCGATGGTGGTGGATAGCGGCGGCAATCACCGGCGCCAGGCGGGCGAAGTCGTCAGCGGGCGCTACGGCGGCGGGTGCGGCCTTCGGCGCGGGAGCCGGTTCCGGGAAGAAGCGGTTGACGGCGGCGGACATGCCGCGGATGGCGAAAATCAGCAGAAACAGAAACGCCAGCACGAACCCCATGCCGAGAAACATCAGGGTGAAGCCTTCACCTAATAGCAGTGCTGCATCAGTCATAAAATAGCCTTCAGGCAGGAGGCACGATAATGGTGCTATTTATGACGAAGAAATAACAAGGGTGGATTTCCCTGAGCCGCCCCCGGCCAGAACCCTTGGTTATTATTATCGTCATAATGTATTACCACCATTACCGTGCAATTTACGTAATCAGGTTTATTTGATGAAACTTACGTTCTGGCATATTTCATCAGCGACAATCTCTTTACGCTGATTGAAAATAACTTTGTTCTGTTCAAACAGGTTATTACCATGAGTATCAATAGAAACAATTAACGGGCCAAACTCTTTCACCCGACATACCCACAGCGTTTCCGGCATCCCCAGATCGCGCCACTGCGCATCTTCAATTTCTTCGACGCACACCGCGGCTACTACCGCGCAGCCGGCCGGGAATACGCAGTGCAGCGCTTTATGCTCCGCGCAGCCCTCTTCAGTGCCCTTCCCCATACCGCCTTTACCAACAATTAATTTCACGCCGGTCTTTGCAATAAATTCTTTTTCGAATTTTTCCATGCGCATGCTGGTCGTTGGTCCGACGGAGACCATTTCAAACTTATCGTCTTCGCCTTTAATCGGACGGACAATAGGCCCGGCGTGTAAAATAGCGCCGCCGCTAACATCAACGGGTAATTCACGGCCACCTTCAATTAAGCGACGGTGCGCCACATCACGGCAGGTAACAATATGGCCATTGAGATAAATAATATCGCCAGCTTTAATATCGGCTAAATCTTCATCTTTAATTGGCGTAGTAAGGATTTTTTTCGTCATCAGAAATTCACTCCGCTGTGAGACATAATGGTGTAGTTCAAGTCTTTATCAAAAACGATATGCCCTTTCCGGTGCGACCAGCAGCCCACGTTCACCGCCACCCCAATGGTGGAAGGATGACGCGCGGTGTTTTCAATATTCACGCCCATAACGGAGGTATTACCGGACATCCCCTGCGGCCCAAGGCCAATTTTGTTAATACCGTCTTCCAGCATTTTTTCCAGCGAGGCCGCACGTTCATTTTCATTATGCGAACCGATCGGACGCATCAGCGCTTTTTTCGACAGCAGCGCCGCCGTTTCAACGGAGGTCGCCACGCCCACGCCGACCAGCAGCGGCGGACACGCGTTCAAACCGTAGCTGGTCATCACGTCGAGAACAAAGCGGGTAACGCCTTCATAACCCGCGCCCGGCATCAGCACCATCGCTTTCCCCGGCAGGGAACAGCCGCCGCCAGCCATATAGGTATAAATGCTGCACTGGTCAGAATTGGGGACAATCTCCCAGAACACCGTCGGCGTGCCTTTACCCACGTTTTTGCCGGTATTGTATTCATCAAAAGTCTCAACGCTGTTGTGGCGCAGCGGGGAATCCACGGTCGCTTTAATCACCGCTTCACGCAGCAGCGCTTCCAGCTCGCCGATCAGCGGGAAGTTAGCCCCGCACTCCACCAGAAACTGAATCACGCCGGTATCCTGGCAGGAAGGGCGATCCAGCTCCTTTGCCAGACGCTGGTTCTCAATCATGGTCGTAAAGATAACGTCAGCCAGTTTACTGGTCTCTTTCTTATGCAAATCTTCCAGTTTTGCAGTGACGTCATCAGGTAAGACTTTGCCGGTATACCCCACAAATTTGGCCATCACATTGGTCATATGGGATATCTGTTCACTTTTGCTCATACAGGCTCCTTAGTCAGGACAGCTTCCGTTCATTACGGATGAAAAGGGAAAAGGATTGGCAGCAGAATCAGGCTGACAATGGTGGAAACGATAATCAGAGGGATGCCGGATTTGGCGTAGTCGACAAACTTATAGCCACCTGCCGACAGCACCATCATGTTGGCAGGCATACCGATTGGCGTAGCGTAGGCGCAAGAACTGCCAATAACCGTCGCCATTAGCACCGCACGAGGATCGGCGCCCATGCCCGCGGCAATCGACAGGCTCACCGGTACTAACAGCGCGACGGTCGCGGTGTTGGACATGAAATTAGTCATAATGATGGACAGCGCAAAGACCACCACCAGCAGCATAAACGGCGAAGAGTTTTGTCCCAGCATGCCAATCACGTGATCCGCCACCAGTTTTCCCGCCCCGGTCATTTCCAGCGCTTTCGCCAGCGCCAGCGTGCCGCCGAAGATAAAAATGGTCTGAGAATCAATGGCTTTATAGGCCTGCTTTTCTGTAAGTACGCCGGTAACCACCAGCACCAGCGCGCCGATACAGCCCGCTACCGCCAGACTCACACCGGTCTGCTTTTCGAAAATCATGCCGAGGATCGTGGCGATCAGAACAACCAAAGAGAGGATTTGCTTCCAGCGCGGAACGTGGCTGTAATCGCGCTGTTCACCGATGCTGCCAACTGCACCGCTGTTCGGGTGATTGGGCAGGAATTTATAGCCGATGGTCAGGAAGTAAATAACGCCGCAAATCAGCATCGGTAAACCGACTTTGGCATATTCAAAAAAGCCAAAACCGCTGCCAATATTCTGCAAAGCTGACTGCGCAATCAGGTTGCCCGGCGCGCCAATCAACGACAGGTTACCGCCGAGCGCGGCGGCAAAAACCAGCGGCATCAGCAACCGGGAACGGGCAAAGCCTGATTTCGCCGCCACGCCGATAACGACCGGGATCAGTACGGCTGCGGTACCGGTATTGGAGAGAAAACCGGACATCACGCCAACCACGACCATAATGGTAAAAATCAGCTGTTTTTCCGTTTTCGCGAAGCGCGTAATCACGCCCCCCACCTTATTCGCCATCCCGGTTTCAAATAGCGCCCCGCCGACGATAAACATGGCGACGAAGAGAATAACGTTGGTGTCGATAAAACCGGCGAAAGCCTGCTTGAGATTGAGCACGCCGGTGAGCACCAGCGCGACGCAAACCACCATAGACGTGACCGCAAGGGGGATTTTTTCCCACACGAACATGGCGATAGCAAACACCAGCAAACATAGGGTAATGGTAATCGGTTCCATATTTATAGTTATCCCATCAATGATATATGATATTGTATCCAATATTGACGGGAGGGAAATTATTCCCATACAAAGAGTAAGTCAACGCGTTTTTTTCGAAAGCTTCAGGATTGAGATCTTTATCAAAATCTCGCGAAAGCAGTCACTTATCGAAACTTATTTATGAAATGAATAAATAAGACGCCTGCAGCGATCCTACAGGCGATGCGATCAAGCGGAGGGTTCTTCGACGTAGCGCGTTAGCATATTCTCCATCGAACGGATGATATGCTCGCGCATTCGCTGGCGCGCCAGCGCTTCATTATGCTGCTCCAGGGCCTGTAAAATCCCCTTGTGCTCGCGGATGGAAATGATCGCGTACTCTTCCTCAGTGACCTTATGCCCCATCGAAAGCCCGTTCCACATATTGCTGAGCAGCAGCTTCATTTTGCCATTTCCCGCCGCGTTCCATATCTCCATATGAAACGCCTGGTTCAGGTCTGAATATTCAGCTGAGTTATTTTCCGCCAGCGCTTTTTCCGCAGAGTAATGCACTTCGGCAATGCGCGAAATGTCCGTCCCGGGACGGCACGCTTTAGCGACTGCTTCACTCTCCAGCAGCGCGCGAATCTCATAATGCTCGCGGATCGTTTGTTCATTAATTCCCAGCACGACCGCCCCTTTATTGGGCCGGACTTTAATCAGCCCATCCGCAGCCAGTATCTGAAACGCTTCACGCACGGGCATACTGGACACGCCGACCATGGTGGCGATCCCTTCAAGGGTAATTTCTTGCCCTTCAACTAAATCTCGCGACAGTATAGCTTTACGTAATACTGCCGCGACCTGCTCTTTCGCTGAAAGAAGCTTAATTTTCCCTAATCGAGGCTTCTGCACTTTCCCAATCCTTCATGTGTTGACGCATTATTTCTGCCAGAGAGAGGAAATAACGCTGCGTTTCCTGCGCGATCTCGGCGCGATCGCCCTGACGAATAGCCTCCATCAGAGAGCTGAGTATTTGCGCCGACTCCTGATTATCCTCTTTCAGATACAGAATGACATAACCGATATAACCATCCAAAAACTGCTGATAAATTTTTTCCAGATAGCGATTATCAATATAAGAAATGAGCGTCTCGTGGAACGCCAGCTCTCGCGCTCGCTCACCGGGATGCCCCAGCGCGCGCGCGCTGGCCGCCAGCGATTCGCCCGCCGCTGCGGGTACCAATGAAAAAAGCTCCGTTGCCATCACCGCAATGGCCCGGAAAATATGGCTGACGTGGTCAGGCGCCAGCCTGGCGACCTGCATATGGCGGTTTGGCAAACGCACCAGAAACCCTTCCTGCTCAAGGGCCTGTAGCGCTTCCCGAACCGGCATACGAGAAAGCCCCAGCTGTTCCGCAATACTCTCCTGCGCGAGTTCATCCCCCGGTTTCATGCTACCGGAAAGGATCTCGTAACGGAGCATTTGCGTAATGTGGTCCCTGGTCTGCTTTCTTTCGATTTTTTTCACAACGTCCTCGTTTATTACCGCTCAAGACGCGGGGAGTTTAGCAGATTTACCAGCAGGTTGAGTCATTCAGGGGTGGGAGAAAGCCATAAAAAAGCCGGAACCCAGGCTCCGGCTTTTCTTTTCATGAAACGTTATTTATTCACAAAGTCTTCGCCAAGGGCGATATCTTTCTTCAGCGTATCCAGCATCCCCTCCAGCGCCTGCTGCTCAAACGCGCTCAGCGTGCCGATAGACTGACGCTGCTCTACGCCATTTTTGCCTAACAGCAGCGGCTGTGAGAAGAAACGGGCATATTGACCATCACCTTCAACGTAGGCGCATTCCACTACCCCTTTCTCTCCCTGCATGGCGCGAACTAAGGAGAGACCGAATCGCGCGGCGGCCTGTCCCATCGAGAGCGTTGCTGAGCCGCCACCGGCTTTTGCTTCCACAACTTCAGTACCGGCATTTTGAATGCGCTTAGTCAAATCGGCCACTTCCTGCTCGCTGAAGCTGACGCCCGGAATTTGTGACAATAAAGGAAGGATAGTCACGCCTGAGTGGCCGCCAATCACCGGAACCTCAACCTCTGATGAAGATTTGCCTTTCAGTTCGGCAACAAAGGTATTCGAGCGGATAATATCCAGCGTTGTAACGCCAAAGAGCTTGTTCTTATCGTAAACACCGGCTTTTTTCAGCACTTCTGCGGCAATCGCCACGGTGGTGTTCACCGGGTTGGTAATCACCCCGACGCAGGCCTGCGGACAGGTTTTGGCGATTTGCTGTACCAGATTTTTCACAATACCGGCATTAACATTGAATAAATCGGAGCGATCCATGCCGGGCTTACGCGCTACGCCCGCGGATATCAGCACCACATCAGCGCCTTCCAGCGCAGGGGTGGCGTCTTCGCCGGAAAAACCTTTGATTTTTACATCGGTAGGGATATGGCTTAGATCAACCGCCACGCCCGGGGTTACCGGAGCAATGTCGTACAACGAGAGTTCTGAACCTGAAGGCAGTTGGGTCTTAAGTAGTAGGGCAAGCGCCTGGCCAATTCCACCAGCGGCGCCGAGGACTGCAACTTTCATCCTAAACTCCTTATTATGGTTAAAATAGTCTTTCGTTACTCCGTCGCCTGGACCTTAATTCACAAGATGAACAATTACAATAATTATGGCTGAAGATTGCGTGGTCGTGCGCAGCGATGCAGCAGCTTCGCATTTTCCTCCCTGAGACTGACCATCCAGCAAAGCGTAGTACCGGATCGACTGTTGGTTACAATACACCCAGCGCATTGAGCAGAACAACATCATTTAATAACATTTCATTTACTTTTGTGGCAATTTGCGCGCCGTGACGAAAGCATGTTCCTTATTAGGGTTTTTTGCTAAAATATGCGCCCTTCATAACATTATTTACGCTTCTCCCCTGCGGATTATTTGCATAAAAATGCATGTTTATGCATAATGATGTTGTTTTTACCACCATAATTGGGTGACTTATGCGTAGTTCGGCAAAACAAGAAGAACTGGTTAAAGCGTTTAAAGCGCTGCTTAAAGAAGAGAAATTCAGCTCTCAAGGTGAAATCGTTCAGGCCCTGCAAGAGGAAGGCTTCGATAATATCAACCAATCGAAAGTCTCACGTATGCTCACCAAGTTTGGCGCCGTACGCACGCGTAACGCCAAAATGGAAATGGTTTACTGCCTGCCCGCCGAGCTTGGCGTCCCGACGACCTCCAGCCCGCTAAAAAACCTGGTGCTGGATATCGATTATAACGATTCGGTCGTGGTTATTCATACCAGCCCAGGCGCAGCGCAGCTGATCGCCCGGCTTCTGGACTCCCTTGGCAAAGCCGAAGGGATTCTCGGCAGCATTGCGGGTGATGACACTATCTTTACCACCCCGGCCAGAGGTTTTACCGTTAAAGAGCTGCATGACGCCATTCTCGTCCTGTTTGAGCAGGAACTCTGATGCCCTTCCCTCTGGTTAGCGCCAGAGGGTATCCCTTCAAAAAATTATCATTTCTTTAACATTTTGTGTGTTTTTCCGCTTCTATACATTCATTTACGTGATGAAACCGGCTTAAGCGCACAAAAGATCAAATTCACCTATCCTTATGATTTTATTAGCCATAATGACCACACATGGCGAAGAAAAGACATTTCTAATTCTTATATGTTATAAAAAAGACATTTCTTTGTAATTATTTACATGAAAAACAATTAGCAAGGTATTAATTTTTTCGGTGATTAGTGTATACTTGATTTTGTGATGAGGGTCACGAAACAAAGGCCCCAACAAAAAGATTCGACGAGGTGAACATCATGAAAATCAAAACCACTGTAGCAGCATTAAGCATCCTTTCCGTTCTGTCTTTTGGCGCCTTCGCCGCTGACTCTATCAACAGCGAACAGGCTCAAGGCCGTCAGGCAATCGGCACCGTTTCCGTCGGCGCGGTAAGTTCTTCCCCGATGGATATGCACGAAATGCTGAACAAAAAAGCACAAGAAGAAGGTGCTTCTTCCTACCGCATTATTGAAGCACGTACCGGTGACCACTGGCACGCAACGGCTGAACTTTATAAATAAGATTTAACGATTGTCGGTCATTAACTGAAACAGAATCTCTCCAGCGGCCCCAGGTTCATTAAGCCTCCCGCCGCTGCAAATATGAAGGTTGGAGAAAAAATTATGAAAAGCGCAATTATCATCGCATCCCTGGGTCTGGCTTCCGTTCTCTCTTTCGGCGCAAACGCCGCCGTTAATCAAGTGAACGCCGAACAGGCGCAAAATCTGCAGTCCATGGGCACCGTTTCCGTTTCTCAGGTAGGCAGCGCGCCGATGGATATGCGTCAGGAACTGGCGGCTAAAGCTGAGAAAGAAGGCGCCAGCAGCTACCGTATTATTGAAGCCCGTACCGGCGATAACTGGCACGCTACGGCTGAGCTGTACAAATAAACCCTCGTCGTCTTATCCGACGACTTGCCCCCGCTCCGTCGGGGGCTTTTTTATGACTGCCGCACATTAAAACGCAGCTCCCCTTCCAGCTCCTCTTCCGCCTCATCAAAGAGCAGAATTAACGCGCCGAAACGCCGGCGCTGATTATCGCTTAAATGAATAAACTCAATCTCCAGCGGTAAGGGTAACAGCCCGGCGGTCACGGCCTCCCACAGAGAATCCAGGTTATTCACTTTCTCACGCGCTAAAGCAAAGGTACGAGAAAACTCACGATAAAAATCCTGCTGCTCAGCTATTTCATCAAAATCAAAGGTATAGGTAGTCATTGCCCGCATCCCGTCCACACCTGCAACTTTTCATAGCCCGGTCATCCCGGCGTGTAGTTCCACTCTGACGGCGGAATTCATACTCTGAGCGTTAAGTATAGCGATAAAAAAACCGACGCTTCGGCGTCGGTTCTGGCGGTTAGCTGTTGGTTAACACATGCTGGTACTTATGCAGCATCTCCACCAGCCTGCGTACCGGCTCGGTCACCTGCGGAGAGGCTTCCCAATGCTGTAATTTTTGCTGGTAGATATCCAGTTCATCAAGCAAGCGGGCAAAATAGTAGCGGCGCTTATCATCACTACTGGCTGAAATGACGCGATCCGCGGTACGGCGCAGCTGCCGGTGAAAGGCCGACAGATCGTCATTTATCGGTACCGGCGCATCGCGCAGACGCTGATGCGCGATAATCAGGGTCAGCGCCAGACGAAAGCGGGCGATATCGCCAGGGAATTTATTCAGCAACAAAAAGAGCTGACGATACAGGGCCGGCAAGTGGTTCTCTTTACGTCGCGCCATATTGGTGGTCAGCGATGATACCGCCGCCGAGACAAACTGGTTGAGCAGCACGCGGCCGGTACGGGCCTGCGAATTATCACGCACCAGCAGGATCACCATCAGCGCAAGGAAGCATCCGACGATCTGGCCCAGGGCACTATCAAGAAACTGGTTGAATTCAAACTTCATCGGATTGTCGAGCACCAGAATATTAATGGTGCTGGCCAGCGCCCCCAGCGAACCGAGCCGCCGCTTTTGCACTTCAATACCGATAAAAAAGGCCATCACCGCCAGGCTGATACACAGCAGCAGCATACTTTGCTGCGTCGCGGGCATAATCACGAGGAAAAACAGCGCCCCCAGCGGTAACGCCGCCAGCGTGCCGTAGAGGAAATCGATAGCCACCATCCGCGGATTAGGTAAACGCATCGCTAAGGCCGTGACAACCGCAATCATGACCATCGCCCCACTTCCTGAAGTCCAGCCGGTCCACAGCCAGAACAGCGTACCGAGGATACAGGAGATAGACGTACGCCAAAAGTTGACCATCGCATGGTGCCGCTCGGCGGATTCCGCCTTCACCACCACTTCGCCTTGCAGCACTTCCTCTTCAATACGGCTGATTTTGGTATTGCCGACCACGCCCCGCTTCAAAAGCAGATAGCGCGTCGCAGCGCCTACCCAGCTGTAGATTGTTACCGGCGTATTGTGCTCTCCCTTCCAGGTCAAGAAGCGGCGCATCCGCTTTAGCTGGCGGTGCACGTCCTGCACGGTCTCGACCGGTTCAGCAAACAGCTCGCGGTAATCATCCGTCACCATCTCAGGCCGGGTATTCTGAATCAAATAGGTTTCACAGGCCTGAGTAATTAAGGTCAGAGAGAGGGTATTGATCGCCTTCAGCCGCTGATTCACTTTTGCCCAGCGCGAGGACTCCATGATCAAGTTGCCGCGCATCCCTTCCAGCCCGTTGGTACGACGCACCAGCGCGCTCCAGGCCTTATCGACGTCATCTTTATCACCATGCGCCACGCAAAGCTGCATCAGGCGATAGTGATCGATCAGCAGATTATCCAGTTCAAGGTCGATCTCTTTTTTAATCGAACGCGGAGAAAACAGCAGGTCGGCCACAATGGCGCTGACGATACCGATGACAATCTCACTGCATCGCTCAACGGCGAACTGCGGCGCCAGCATCGGCTCTTCATGAATAGTGATAATAATGATAAGCGCGGTATAGCCCGCCAGGCCCCAGGCATAGGAGTTCTCAACCCGCACCAGCGAGGAGATCCAGGTGCAGAATCCGGCCCACAGGCAGCATACCAGCACCATCAGCAGCGGGGCGCGGATCATCAGGATGATGATCGCCAGCGCGGCGATACAGCCGATAAAGGTGCCGGCGATACGCAGCATCCCGCGATAGCGGATCGCCCCGGAGTAAGGCTCCCCGCCTGCGGCAAACGCCGGGCCGGCAGCAACGATGGCGGCGGTAAGCACCGCCCAGCGCGGCGTTTCCAGCTGAAAATGAAAACCGACGAATAACGCCAGCACCACCGCGCAGGCTAACTTAACGGCGAAGCGGAGATGCCGGAGTTCGATGGTGAAGATCCCCATGGCGATTAACCGAACTCACGCAGGCGCATCGCCAGTTTCTGGAAGAAGTTTGCCTGGCGAGTATCGCGATCCTCTTTACCGGTAATCACCACCGTCGCGGTGGTACCCGCAGGCCAGAGATTGCCCTGCTGTTGATCGAGGCGAATACGTACCGGCACCCGCTGTGCCAGACGTACCCATTCAAGGTTAGAATCAATAGAGGCCAGCCCTTTTGAATCGCTGCTGCTGCTGGCATTGGTGACGCCTGCAGCAATGCTGTCGACGGTGCCCCTGAGGGTGTGTACGCTTCCCAGCGGGGTAATTTCAGCACGAAAACCGGGGCGCACGCCCTCAAGCTTGGTCTCTTCAAGATAGGCCATAACATAGAAGGTATTCTGCTTCACCAGCGCAACCGCGGTGGAGCCTCGGGTGATAAACTCGCCGCGGTAAACGTTCAGGTTGGTCACCCAGCCGTCAGCCGGGGCGCGAATCACCGTACGTTCAAGGTCAAGCTTCGCCAGGTCGCGACTTGCCGTCGCTTTGGCTAATTGATGCTCAACGGTTTGCAGAACGTTATTCGCCTGGTCTATCTCTTCCCGGGACATGGCCTGGACGCCAAGGCGGTTACGACGGCCGGCTTCGACGCGTTTCTCCTGCGCCAGAGTCTGATAGTAGGAGACATCGGCTTCAGCCTCGGCTAACGCCTTCTGGTAACGCGGCTGGTCAATGACGAACAAAACCTGGTCTTTCTTAACCAGTTGGTTATCCTTGATATTCACCTGCGAAATCAGGCCGGAGACATCGGGAGCGATGGCCACAATATCCGCACTAAAACGCGCATCGCGCGTCCAGGGCGAGGCGGTGTAATACACCCATGCGCGAAAAATCGCCATAAATGCAAGGATAACCAGTATCACAGTGATTGCGGTACGGAGGATATTTCTTGTTAGTGTTTTCACATCAACCTCAAACGAACAAACGTGATATCAGATAAAACAGGCAGCAATATAGCGCGGTATTAAACAGTGCCGGGTGCCAGACAAAATCATAGATGCCCGTTGGAACCAGCAGGCGGTGCACCAGCCAGAAGATGGCTAGCGACAATAGCAATTCAAAGAAGATCGGCGGAAACGACAAGCCGAAAATCACAATGACAGGAAACAGACTCATGATGACCTTGATAAGAAGCGTACAGGTGATATGCGCGATGCGTTTATTATTAAGCTAACTATATAGTAACGTAACAATTGCGGTCTTATCTATAATGTGTGATCTAAATCACTTTTAAGCCAGAGTGAATAATGGAACGATTAAAACGCATGTCCGTTTTTGCCAGAGTGGTCGAATTAGGTTCATTCACCGCCGCGGCCCGCCAGCTCCAGATGAGCGTTTCTTCCATCAGCCAGACGGTAGCCAAACTGGAAGATGAACTGCAGGTTAAGCTGCTCAACCGCAGTACGCGCAGCCTTGGCTTAACAGAAGCGGGAAAAATATATTATCAAGGCTGTCGGCGAATGCTGTTCGAAGTCCAGGATGTCCATGAACAGCTGTACGCGTTTAACAATACGCCCATCGGTACGCTGCGCATCGGCTGTTCTTCAACTATGGCACAGAATGTCCTGGCTCGCATAACCGCCGATATGCTCAAAGAGCACCCGGGTCTCTCAATCAATCTGGTCACAGGCATTCCCGCGCCGGACCTGATTGCGGACGGCCTGGATGTGGTTATTCGCGTGGGAGCGCTGCAGGATTCCAGCCTCTTTTCCCGCCGCCTGGGCTCCATGCCGATGGTGCTCTGCGCGGCAAAAAGCTACCTTCAGCACGCCGGATGTCCAGAAAAACCGGCGGATCTCGCCAGCCACTCGTGGCTGGAATACAGCGTCCGGCCGGATAACGAATTTGAAATCATCGCTCCGGAAGGGATTTCAACCAAGCTGATCCCTCAGGGCAGATTCGTCACCAACGATCCGATGACGCTGGTGCGCTGGCTGACGGCAGGCGTCGGCGTGGCTTACGTTCCGCTGATGTGGGCGATCGAAGAGATCAACCGCGGCGAACTGGAGATCCTGCTGCCGAGCTACCAGTCCGATCCGCGACCGGTATACGCGCTGTATACCGAGAAAGATAAGCTACCGCTGAAGGTACAGGTATGCATTAATTACCTGACTGAGTATTTCGTCGGGGTGGCGAAGATTTACCAGGGGATGCACGGCCGGGGGATTGCCCGCTAGCGGCCCGAGCCCGCCACAGAGGGTAAGAACAGATTATCGGGCCCGGCATCGGAAATAATCTGCGTTACGTCGCGGAGATTGCCGATACGCACCTCGCCGGAACGATCAAATTTGCTTTTGTCGATTAATAATAGCGACTGTGCCGCACGTTTCAGAAGCAGCGATTTGTAGGCGGCATTATTGGCGCTGGAATCCCAGAGTACGCCATCGTTATCGATCCCCTCGCAGGAAAAAATAAACAGATCGATCTCCAGCGATTTGACCTGAGAGAACAGCGCCGGATTAACGTAATAGCCATACTGACGCAGGAGCTGCCCCCCGGCGCTGATCAGCTGGATCCGCTCACGGCGGCCCAGCTCTACGCAGACCGGATGGCTATTGGTAAACACCGTCAGGGTCATATTCGGTAGCTGACGCGCCAGAAACCAGCAGGTTGAGCTGGCATCCAGCGCGATCGTCATCCCTTCATCAATCCACGCCAGCGCCGTACGCGCGATATCAGATTTATGGGCATAATGGCTTTTCACGCGGCGCTGAAAAGGCTGCTCGCCGTTGTGATTGTTACGCTGGAGAACGCGCGCCTGCCCGTGGCTACGCTGAATACGCCCCCGCTTCTGCAGCTCGCTCAAATCGCGACGAATGGTCTCGATACTGACCTGCAGCAGATGGGACAACGCTTCGGTGGTTAAGGTGTGATGCTGGTTGAGTAGTTCGACTATCTGCTGCTGACGCGCGGCTTTCATCGCGACTCCGCGGAGGTGATTTGCGCTTTCGCCGCGGGCGAAAGCGCATTGAGAAGTATCAGGCGGTACCGCCGACGGTGAGTTTATCCACTTTGAGCGTAGGCTGACCGACGCCAACCGGTACGCTCTGGCCCTCTTTGCCGCAAACGCCGACGCCGCTGTCCAGCTTCAGATCGTTCCCCACCATCGAAATCTGCTGCATCGCTTCGATACCTGAACCGATAAGCGTCGCGCCCTTCACCGCTTTGGTCACTTTACCTTTTTCAATCAGGTAGGCTTCAGACGTGGAGAAGACAAATTTCCCGGAGGTGATATCCACCTGACCGCCGCCGAAGTTCGGCGCGTAGATGCCGTAATCGACCGATTCGATAATCTCCTGCGGCGTAGATTTCCCCGCCAGCATGTAGGTGTTGGTCATACGCGGCATAGGCAGGTGCGCGTAGGATTCGCGACGACCGTTACCGGTTGGCGCCACGCCCATCAGCCTGGCGTTGAGCTTGTCCTGCATATAGCCTTTGAGAATGCCGTTTTCGATCAAAACGTTATACTGGCCCGGCGTGCCTTCATCATCAATGGCAAGGGAGCCGCGACGGTGAGCAATGGTGCCATCATCCACTACGGTGCACAGCTCAGAGGCCACCAGTTCGCCCATATGGCCGCTGAATACCGACGTCCCGCGACGGTTAAAGTCACCTTCCAGGCCGTGACCGACGGCTTCATGCAGCAGGACGCCAGGCCAGCCCGCGCCCAGCACAACCGGCAGCATCCCGGCAGGCGCCGCGACGGCGGTCAGGTTGACCAGCGCCATACGCACGGCTTCTCTCGCCCAAACATCCGCGCGAACGTCGCCATCCTGCGAGTCCAGGAAATAGTCGTAGCCAAAGCGGCCGCCGCCGCCGCTGGCGCCGCGCTCGCGTTTGCCATCCTCTTCCACCAGCACGCTGACGGAAAGGCGAACCAGCGGGCGAACGTCCGCCGCCAGCGTGCCGTCGGTGGCGGCGACAAGAATTAACTCGTAGACGCCGGTCAGGCTGGCGGAAACTTCCTGCACCCGCTTATCGGCCGCGCGGGCGGTTTTATCCACCCGGCGCAGAATATCCAGCTTCTCTTCCCGGCTCATACTTTGCAGCGGATCGATGCTGGTATAGAGGGAACGATGTTCCACCCCGCCAAGGGTATGCACTTTACCATCCCCATGGTCGCGTACAATGGTGCGGGCCGCCTGTGCGCTCTGTTCCAGCGCCAGTCGACTAATCTGGTCAGCATAGGCAAAGCCGGTTTTTTCCCCGCTCACCGCGCGGACGCCAACGCCCTGGTCGATATTGTACGAACCATCTTTAATGATGCTGTCTTCAAGAACCCAGGACTCGTGATAGCTCGACTGAAAATAGAGATCGCCGTAATCCAGACGGCGCTCGGCCAGCTGGCCAAGAATGGTAAACAGATCCTGATGATTCAGGCCGTTTGCCGACAGTAATTGTTCACTTACCAGGTTCAGACTCATCGTTTTGCTACTCGTTTGTTGCCGCCTCAGGGGCGGAAATAAAAAAGGCTATCTATTGAGAGTGCGGCAATTACGCACAATCGTCAAATCATTGCTTTTTGTCGCTCCGCGCCTGGCGCAGCACTTCGTTAATTTGCGGCTGATCGATAGGACCGGTGATGCGATAGCGCAAAATAGAGACCTTGTTCCACAGCGGCCCCAGTACCTTACTGGCAGCAAAGACCGCGGCGCCGATAATCGGGTTAACGGCAAAGGCCGCGGCGACGCCCACGGTCGCAGAAATCTCCGGCGCGACCACGGCCTGCATATCCAGCTGACGACGCACGAGATCCACCGACCCCTTCATGGCGATATCCGCTTCCAGACCATCGACCAGCGTATCGTCGGTATGCAGAACGCCGTCTTTAATCCACGCCGTACTGCGAATGGAATCAAAGTAGAACCCTTCGCTGAACGTATCGCTAAAGTCGAAGCGCAGCTTGCGCAGCAGCGCGTCAACGCTCAACAAACGCAGAAGCTGGCCGGCATGACCGGTGCTGAGGTCGGTAAATTCGCCTTTTCCAAGACGGCTTTTGAGGATCCCATTAAGCGAGGCAACGTCGGGCTGCCACGGCGGCGCACGCCAGTGCAGGTCATAATCGATATCAAACGACGAACCTTTTACCGGCGTGGAGACGCCGAAGAAGTTCACGAAATCGTCGGTTTTATTGCCGTGCAGCTTACCTTTCAAAGAGGTTCGTACGCCCGCCGGCGCGCTCACCCATACGCCATCGGTCGTCAGACGGCCAAAACCGGTATCGACCAGTCCGTTCGCCAGCGTCAGGGTATCGCCGCGAATATCAAAATCCCCTTCGATACGGCCATATTTTTGCCCCCACAGCCAGCACTCGGCGCAGCGAAGCTGAAGGTCCGGCCAGCCGTGGAAATCAATGTTGGTATCGGCCAGCGGGGCGCTGCTTTTTTCTGTCCCGCGGCTTTTCGCCGCCGTTGGGTTGTAGTAGAGATAGCGAATGGCCGCCAGCCACGGGGCGTTCTTCCGCATCGTCAGGGTTGCGTTGACTTCACGCCCCTGGGCTTCAATCTTCGTTCCCCCGGCATCGGGCCGGGAGACAAGGCTAACGTTATTCCAGCTCTGGCCCGCCATCGTTAACGCCGGCGTTCGCAGCGTGACCTGCTCCGGGAAGACGAGATTACTGCTGACGTCATTCGCCGCTCCGCCCTGGAACAGCGCCAGCCACTGCGCGCCATCCATCGGCGGCATATTCAACTCCACGCCTGGCTGCTCGGGAAGCGGAGAAACGGCTTTACTGTCCGTGGTTAAAATAGCGCGGTCCAGGGTCAGCTTATGACCCAGCAGCCAGCGGCTATTAATATGATTCTTCGCCCCCATGGAGCCGGCCAGTTTAAAACTGCTTAAGCCGCCATCGACCTTGATTTTTACGGGCAACGGCTCCCCGGCCTGCTTATCTAACGGCGCAGGTAAGTGACTACTTACACTCTTCAGGTCAGCGTTGAGGTCAACCTTATAGGCCGCGCTACCGCGATACGGAAGCTCAATCGCGACTTTTCCGTCCCAGGGCACGCTGCCGCTCAGGGTGCCGTCCAGGGATTTCGGCAATAAACCGGTACGCGCAGGCTGCCAGCTGGCGTTCATCCCGACGTTCACGAGAAATGCTTTCGCGCCTTCGGTGGTCGAGAAATCAAGATTCAGCGGCTGATTAAACCAGCTCGCGCTCATCGGTTCGCTTTTCAGGTCGCCGTTTACAAAGCTGAATTTACCGCTCAGGTTCTGCAATGTGGTATCGATAGGCTTGATAAACAATCTGTTATTGTTCAGCCGGACATCACCTTTAGCGGTGGTCATCTCGCCATCCAGGGGGATATCAAGATGTAAGCGAGCGCTAACATTACCGTCCAGCTGGAGCTCATCCAGCGCCGCGCCCAGCGTCTCTTTCAGCGGCGTCTCGTTAAAATAAGGGCCAACCTCTTTACCCGGGCCGTTAACGTCGGCATCAATCAGCAGCTTTTCTCGCGAATAGTCGGGAATCACCGCATCGAGATTGCTGGCGGTCACGTTGCCGAGCATCGCCTTATCGGCCTTCATCCATAGCCCATCATTGATAAAGTTAAGGTCGATATTAAGCCCGGTAAGCGCGGGCCAGTCAGGCTGAAAGGCAAAGGTGGCGTTCTTGAGCGGCACCGTGACCTGGAATTGCCCCTCATTATGCTTGTACGGGAAAAGATGCGGGTTACCGCCATAAGCCAGCGTCGCATCGGTGGCCTGACCGCCTTTAATGGCTCCGCTGAGGTAATCCACCAGCGCTTTGCCCATCAGATTTTCCGGGAAGTAGCGCCAGGCCTGTCCGCCATCGTTGGTACTGATACCGGCCAGAATACCGAGCCAGGGTTCGTCGCCCTGCGGCTGCAGATAGCGGAACCCACCGCGAGCGCGAACGCCGGTAGCCTGTACATCAATATCGCGACCATCGAGCATAAAACCCTTGTCATTCTTCACCCAACTGAGGGTCGCATCGCCTTTGGCGATCTCCAGCGGCGCGCGAAAGACCGTTTCGTAGGGCATTTTCGCCTGCGTCATGCTGGCATGCAGAGTACCGTTTTCTACGCTCCCGGCAATGTTGCCGGAGAAATGCTCAGCCCCTGGCAGCAGCTTCCACTGCTTCCAGGACATGTCGCTCCAGTCCGCCCGGAAGCGCGTTTTTTCCGCCATTTGCAGCGGAATATCCAGCGCCAGAAGATTGATTTTGCCGTCCGGCTGCGTCGTACGCCAGATTTCGCCCAGCGACGGAGCCAGTTTATCCGCCATCGGCTGCAGCCCGGTCAGACCGCTAAGGTTAAGGTTGCTGGCGCGAATGCGCAGCTCATCGCTGCGTTGACCATTTTTTCCGCCCACATCCTGAGCCGGGATCCACGCCATCGACAGCGCGCCGCGCGGCCAGGGTTTGTCATCCATTGAGATGCGCGTATCAGGGATGCGAAAGCCCCAGCTTTGATTATCGCGATAGATGTGCGCCGTCAGATTATCAACCGACAGATGGTGCTTCTCTTTATCGCCCTGCCAGCTAGCGCCGCCTTTTTTCAACCATACATCGCCGCTGGCGACATCGCCCTTGTCGATAGTCATCCAGCCTTCCAGGCTAAACCGCGCGCTCTGCAGGGCGATGTTGTCCTGCATCCAGCGCCCAAGCCACGGCTTAACGTCGATATCATCCGCCTGAAGCCAGACGCGCCCCTTATTGAGCAGGCCGTCTTCATCGCGCAGGTCCATTCGCACCTGCATCACGCCGTGCTGGCCGGTCAGGCTGCTGAGGCTAAGCTGCCCCTCCGCGCGATGGCGATTTTTACCGTTCAGCCAGGTAAGCTGCGGAATGGCGAGCTCCGCACGCTGGCCGGAGATGGTCAGAAAGCTCAGATGGCTATCGCGAAGAATAAAGTGATCGAACTGGCGGAGGAAAAGATCGCTGATACGGTCGGTTTTCAGCCCTTCACCGCTATTATTCGTTTGAATGGGGGTATTGGTATGAACCTGCAGCTGCCAGAAGGTCAGATCGCGAAACTGCCAGCGCATATGCAGCAGGCTTTGCCAGACGTCGAGCGCCAGGGTGACGCGTTTAGCGGAAAGCTCGCCGCCATCATTCAGGCCGGCCTTAACATCGCGGACATCAAGCGTCGGGCCAAAAGTCTGCCAGCTGGCGACAATATTTGAAGCATCGACCGGTACGCCGGCCATCGCGGAGACTTTTTCCAGCACCTGCGGACGCCAGCTGTTTAACTGCGGCAGAACGAGACGCAGACCGCTCACCAGCAGTGCGACGACAACAATCAATGTTGCCACGGTGAGCAGTAATATCCCGGGCAGTCGCCTCACGCATCTCTCCTTGTCAGCCTGTTACGCGTCATCCTTTTGCCCGCCTCTTTATCCCGACATCAGCAAGCAAAACGGATGATTACATCATTACTACATCAAACTGCTCTTGATTATAGAGCGGTTCAATTTGCACTTTGACCTGCTTACCGACAAAGATCTCGACTTCTGCCAGCGCGTGCGACTCTTCCCCTTTCAGCGTTTCCGCTACCGCAGGAGAAGCATAGACCAGGAACCGGTCGGAATCGTAGGCATGATGCACGCGCACGATCTCGCGCATGATTTCATAGCACACCGTTTCCACCGTTTTCACCGTACCGCGACCGTGGCAGGTAGGGCACTCATTACACAGCACATGCTCCACGCTTTCGCGAGTACGCTTGCGGGTCATCTCTACCAGCCCAAGCTGGGAGAAGCCGTTGATGCTGGTTTTAACCCGGTCTTTGCTCAGCGCCTGCTCAAGAGAGTGCAGCACCCGACGGCGGTGATCTTCATTATTCATATCAATGAAATCGATGATGATAATCCCACCGAGATTGCGCAGCCGCAGCTGGCGGGCAATCGCCTGGGTCGCCTCAATATTGGTATTAAAGATAGTATCGTCAAGATTACGGTGACCAACGAATGCCCCGGTGTTGATATCAACGGTGGTCATGGCTTCCGTTTGGTCAATGATCAGATAACCACCTGATTTCAGCTCAACTTTGCGTTCCAGAGCGCGCTGGATTTCATTTTCCACGTCAAAGAGATCGAAAATCGGCTGACGGCCGCTGTAGTGCTCCAGCTTGCTGGTCATCTCCGGAATATATTCGGCGGTAAACTCCAGCAGCGATTCGTAAGTCAGACGAGAGTCAACGCGAATCCGGTCAAGATGCGCATCGGCGAAATCACGCAGCACGCGCTGCGCCAGCGCCAGTTCGCCGTACATTTGATATCGGGTCTGCTGGCGCTTTTTGCGTTCCATCACTTTCGTCCAGACGCGCTTGAGATAGGCGGCATCAGCAGCCATCTCCTGCTCATGAACGCCTTCCGCCGCGGTACGGATAATGAATCCGCCCTGCTCGTCACAGTATTCAGAGACCACTTTTTTCAGGCGTTCACGTTCCGCTTCGCTTTCAATACGCTGAGAGACGCCGACGTGCGAAGCGCCGGGCATAAAGACCAGATAGCGAGAGGGAATGGTGATATCGGTGGTCAGGCGGGCGCCTTTGGTACCGAGGGGGTCTTTCACCACCTGCACCATTAAATCCTGCCCCTGGCGCACCAGCTCGGAGATATCGCGTACGGCGAACTGTTTTTGCTCTTCGCCCGCCACGCACTCGGTGTGCGGCATAATATCGGAAGCGTGCAGAAACGCGGCCTTATCCAGGCCAATATCTACAAAAGCCGCCTGCATTCCCGGCAGCACCCGACTGACACGACCCTTGTAGATATTGCCTACTATTCCGCGTCGCGCTTCACGCTCAATATGAATTTCCTGAAGAATACCGCCATCAATGTAAGCGACGCGCGTTTCTGATGGCGTTACGTTAACTAATAATTCAGCAGTCATCTTTATCCCTTTTCTTCACGCAGTGAGTTAAAGTTACTTAGCAACTCATACGTTTCCACCAGCGGTAAGCCAACGACGGCGTGATAGCTGCCATTTATCTTCCTGACGAAACAGCCACCCAACCCCTGAATACCGTATGCACCTGCTTTATCTAAAGGTTCGCCGCTGGCGACATAATCGGCGATATCCTGCCCTGAGAGCACGCGGAAAGTGACCTCCGTGACCACCAGGCAATCCAGCGTCTGCCGCTTATCAGCCAGCGCCACGGCGGTCATCACCTGATGAGTCTTTCCGGAAAGCATGCGTAGCATCTCGGCGGCGTGCCCGCCATCGCGCGGTTTTTCCAGCACTTCACCGTTAAGGATGACAATGGTATCCGCGCCTAAAACCGGGAGATCGCGCGGTGCCAGCGCGACGCCAGCCTGGGCCTTTTCGCGCGCCAGCCGGACCACATACTGCTGGGCGCTCTCCTGCGGGCGGCGCTGTTCCTCAATACCGGGAACCACGCGCTCAAAAGCGAGGCCAAGCTGTGTCAGCAGTTCCTGCCGACGCGGAGAACCTGAAGCAAGATACAGAGTCGTCATATCAACCTTATTGCACCGCAAACTGCTGGCGCACTTTACGCATCAGCAGAAAAATCCATGGCCAGAGCACACCGTTTACTACACTACTCCAGAACACTTCCGGACGGAAAGAGACGTTGATCACTAAAAACTCTGCCCAGAAAACAATGATATCCACGGAGAGGGATAACATGACTACCACCAGCGCCTGTTGCCAAAGCGCCAGGTTACGGAACAGTTGATACTTTAGCGCAACCAGATAAGCCACAATACTTAATGATAGTGCGCGAACGCCAAGCGTCGACCCGCTGATGAGATCGAGGATCGCGCCCATCACAAAGCCTGTGCCAACGTTAACCCGGTGGGGTAGCGCGAGGATCCAGTACAACAGGATAAGCAATACCCAGTTTGGCCGGTAGACGCTAATGTCCGCCGGCCAGGGCATAATCTGCAGCAATAGTGCGATAAGAAACGAGAGCCAGATAACCCAGCGTCCCTGGCTACGGTAACTTGCCACTATTGCCCTCCTGCTGGCAGAGGCTGCTGTGGCATACCGGTTGCCGGCGCGGGCATCTGCGGCCCCATCGCATCCGGTGCAGGCAGAACCTGCGGCATCATCTGCATCAGGCGTTCATTCGCTACGCGATGAACCTCTTCCGGCGTCATCGGATTCGCGCCGTTGCGATCGGCGCCCCACAGCAGCAGCAGATAACGCAAGCGCTGCAGACCGGCAGTCGGACGCGCCTGAATCACCGTATACGCACGCTGCGTATCCAGCTTAACGGACGAAACCACCCCGACCGGATACCCTTCAGGGAAGCGGCCGCCGAGACCCGAAGTGACCAGCACGTCGCCGACGCGAATATCGGTATTGGCCGGCAGATGTTCCAGCTGTAAATCGTCAGTACAACCGTTGCCTGCGGCAATAACGCGAATATCGTTACGCAGTACCTGAATCGGTAACGCATGCGTGGCATCGCAAATCAGCAGCACGCGGCTGGTCAGCTTCGCGACCGCGACCACCTGACCCACAACGCCTTTATCGCTGATAACCGGCTGGCCTTCATAGACGCCGTTAACGCTGCCTTTATCGATAACCACCTGATCGCTATAGGGGTCGTTAACCGTTGAGATGACCTGGGTCACCATTTTTTGCTCGTCCTGGCGCAGCGGAGAGCCCAGCAGCTCGCGCAGACGCGCGTTCTCCTGTTTGTACTGACCCAGCATCAGTAAGTCGCTGTTCTTGAGCAGCAACTCCTGACGCAGCGCGCGATTTTCCAGTTCGAGCTGATCGCGGGTGGCCAGCGTTTGCGAAACGCTATCCAGCAGTTCCCGGGGACCATTAGAGACAAAGTAGAAAGGGCTGACGGCTGTATCCATGTACGTTCGAATTTGGCTGAACGTACCCAGGCGGCTGTCGGCGATTATCACGCCAAGCGCCACCAAAACCGCCAGAATAAGGCGAATCTGTAGCGACGGGCCACGGCTAAAAATTGGCTTCATAGGCTATGCGTATTCTCGTGTCAGTTAAGATCGGGGCAGCCGTAGGCCAGCTACCCGGATCTCAGGCTGACTACTCTTCGCTGAACAAGTCGCCGCCGTGCATATCGATCATTTCCAGTGCCTTACCGCCGCCACGAGCGACGCAGGTCAGTGGATCTTCTGCAACTACGACAGGGATTCCTGTCTCTTCCATTAACAGACGGTCAAGGTTGCGTAGCAGAGCACCGCCGCCGGTCAGAACCATCCCGCGTTCGGAGATATCGGAAGCCAGCTCCGGTGGGCACTGTTCCAGCGCGACCATCACCGCGCTGACGATACCGGTCAACGGTTCCTGCAGCGCTTCGAGGATTTCATTGGAGTTCAGAGTAAAGCCGCGCGGAACGCCTTCAGCAAGGTTACGCCCGCGAACTTCGATTTCGCGGACTTCATCACCCGGATAAGCGGAGCCGATTTCATGCTTAATGCGTTCTGCGGTCGCTTCGCCGATCAGGGAGCCATAGTTACGACGGACATAATTAATGACGGCTTCGTCAAAACGGTCGCCGCCAATACGGACAGAAGAGGAGTAAACCACGCCGTTAAGGGAGATGACCGCCACTTCAGTAGTACCGCCGCCGATGTCCACAACCATTGAACCGGTTGCTTCGGAGACCGGCAGGCCTGCGCCGATCGCAGCCGCCATCGGCTCTTCAATCAGGAAGACTTCACGGGCGCCAGCGCCCTGTGCGGACTCACGAATCGCGCGACGTTCAACCTGAGTCGCACCAACCGGCACGCAGACCAGCACGCGCGGGCTCGGACGCATAAAGCTATTGCTGTGCACCTGTTTAATAAAGTGCTGGAGCATTTTTTCGGTAACGAAGAAGTCGGCGATAACGCCGTCTTTCATTGGGCGAATAGCTGCAATGTTGCCCGGTGTACGCCCAAGCATCTGCTTCGCTTCATGACCCACAGCGGCGACGCTTTTCGGCGATCCGGCACGATCCTGACGAATGGCCACAACGGAAGGCTCATTCAATACGATGCCTTGTCCTTTTACATAAATCAGGGTATTCGCGGTACCCAGGTCAATGGACAGGTCATTGGAAAACATGCCACGAAATTTTTTTAACATACTAAGGGATAATCCTGAAAGCTGGGGCGGAAAACAAAATCCGCTTACTTTACCAACCACGCGCAGCAGCGACAAGGCGCAAAAATCATCTGCTGCGGTGAAAATTAGTGCAGTTCGTTACCTTTGTTACAAATTTGACTGAGTCCGTCCAACGCAGAAATCTTCAGCAGCGCTCCGCGCTTGAATCTGCAACCTGTCAAAGGTCATTCACTGGCATTTACATTGCGACAATCCGGCAGGTAGACAAGCACACCCCCATCACTATGGCGCGCATTATTCTACGTGAAATCACGCTAAACGGCAGATCAAACAGAGTATCTTTGCGAATATTTTTTCACATTTGTGTCAAGTTGCTGTGAGGCGGCAAAAAATTCCCCCTGACCACCGGTAACACCGCATTGAGACAGCACCTGCCACTCGCTTCGGCTGAGCACGCCGGTTGCGAAAACCTGAACCGGCATTCCTTTACAGGCTTCTACCAGGCTCTGCACCAGCAGCTGATTTTCACTGCGTTTTTCTATATTGCGCGATAACCCCGAATGCAGCTTAATTACTTCAACATCGAGCTGCTTGATCCAGCTGGTTCCAACCAGCGTCAAACCGGCCTGAACCACGGCAATTCGAATACCTAAAGCGTTAACCAACCGCATAACCGGCTGCAGGCGGCCGATATATTGACAAACGTCCGCCTCTGCAAGTTCAAAAATAATACGTCGACGGTGCGATTTTTCGCATTGCATCAAAGTATCGCGCAGCCAGCGCTGGAATCGAGGGCGGATCAAGGACTCGACCGTCACCTGCAGCGCGAGGTTTTCTTCCGGCCAAAAGCCTAAAAACGGCAGCAATCGCGTAATTTGCAAACGGTCATACTCCTCCGCCAGGCCAAACTGCAGCACCATCGGCATATATTCGGCCGCAATCACCTCTTCCTTACCATCATAAAGACGGCACATTAGCTCACGATGATGTACGCGACCATCACGAGTGACGGCGGGTTTCTGGTAAAGTCGCGGGCCGCCGCGGCTAAGCATTTGCTCGATAAGCGTACGCCAGCGCACGTTGCCACGCCCTTTCTCCGGCAGAGAATCGTCATAGACGGCCCAGCTGTTGCTGCCCTGCAGCACCGCATTACGCGTGGCCGCTTCCGCATGCTCCATTACCTGGGCCGCCGTTTGTCCGCTGCGGAAAGCGCAGATCCCGATATGCATCATATCGTCACGATCGAGAATTCGCGTCGGCGGCAGGGCATCCATGGCTTTCAGGAGTAACCCGGCAATGCTGTCCGCCTCTTTCAACGTGCGATGCGGAAGCAGAACGGCAAAATCGCTGCGGTGGTAGCGAGCCAGCAGTGCGCCAGGGTAGCGCATAATAAAAGTGGAAAGCATGTTGATCAGCGTAAAGTAGTGCTCTTCGGTCGCTGCGCGTCCCCAGTTATCGCGCAGCAGGTCGAAATCCGGCAGGCGGATCATCATTACGATGCCGTATGACCCCACTTTCTCCTGATCTTCAAGCAGCGTCGACAGCTGATTATCAAAAAATAATCGGTTACTCAGCCCGGTTTTTGAATCCTGCGCGACATAGGAACGGATCAGGGTATCCATGCGGCTTCGCTGATCGCTGGCGAACTGAAGTTCGGATAGCAGCATATCCAGCGCGCTACTGGTATTCGCCGGCCACTCGTGTACCGACCCTCGCACCTGCGGTCCGCGTTCGCCATTAAGAATACGCGCAGTGCGGAGTTCCAGTAGCTCCTGGCCCGCCAGCTGGCGACGGATCCAGCGCACGGAAAAAAAGATAATCAGCACCATAAAACCAATGGCGATGGAGAGCGGCGCGGTGATGTGCAGTGAACGGAAGTAATTGGCCATCGGATCCAGGTACACCAGATGGATTGCCATACCGGGCTGCTTGAGCGACGGTACCGTGATATCGCGAAACTGATTGCTGCTACCTAAAGGACGATAGTTATCGGTGCGGGAATGGCTATAGACCGATTTGCCATTCAGCTGAAAGTCAACGCGCGCCGCGTCGATCGGCGTCATCAGCTCATCCATCTGCGGTTCAATCTGGTCAAAAGACATAGAGACCAGACGGTTATCCAGCATGGTCGCCACCGCCTGAACGCGGTTGGTCATTTTTAGCTGAATGCCGTTGTAAAAACTCAGCGAAGCGCCAATCAGCGTGACAAAGATCGTCAGGCTGGTGAGTAACGTGACAAACGCTGAGAATTTCGTCGTTAATCGCATCCCTGTGTTAACTCCGCGTGTGAATGACTACCCGATAAACGTCCGGGCTCCTGTGCTGGCGCCTAAACTAAAGTAAGCACTAACTTTCTAAAGAGCGACGCATACTATCAAAGCTGGCGCATCTGGCAATTTATTGCGTTACATCGGTGTAATAATGCCGTTAGCGAGTATAGTCTGCAGAAAAAATTTTCCAATCATCCAACCTATTCCAATCATCCAACCTATGAGGACCGGCGCATGCAGGCTTTAATCTTAGAACAGCAGGATGGCAAAACTCTCTCTTCGGTGCAAACCATTGACGCCAGCCAGCTGCCGCAGGGGGATGTGACAGTGGATATCCACTGGTCCAGCCTTAACTATAAAGATGCGCTGGCCATCACTGGTAAAGGAAAAATTATCCGCAACTTTCCGATGATTCCTGGCATCGATTTTGCCGGTTTTGTCCACAGCAGCGAGGATCCGCGTTTCCACGCCGGCCAGCAAGTCCTGCTGACCGGATGGGGCGTGGGGGAAAACCACTGGGGCGGACTGGCGGAGCGCGCTCGCGTTAAAGGCGACTGGCTGGTGGCGATGCCGCAAGGCCTGGATGGTCGTAAAGCCATGGTCATTGGGACCGCTGGTTTCACCGCGATGCTGTGCGTGATGGCGCTGGAAGACGCCGGGGTTCGTCCGGAAGATGGCGAAGTCGTGGTCACCGGGGCCAGCGGCGGCGTCGGCAGCACCGCGGTCGCTTTGCTGCATCATCTCGGGTACAAGGTGGCGGCGGTTTCCGGGCGCGAAAGCACCCATGAATATCTTAAAAGCCTCGGCGCGCAGCGCATTCTTAGCCGCGATGAGTTCGCCGAAACCCGCCCGCTGGAAAAACAGCTGTGGGCCGGTGCCGTTGATACCGTTGGCGATAAGGTGCTGGCAAAAGTGCTGGCGCAGATGAACTACGGCGGCTGCGTGGCGGCCTGCGGTCTGGCAGGCGGCTTTGCCCTGCCCACGACCGTGATGCCGTTTATTCTGCGTAACGTGCGCCTGCAGGGCGTTGATTCGGTAATGACGCCAGCCGCGCGCCGGGCCGAGGCCTGGCAGCGTCTGGTGCGCGATCTGCCGGAATCCTTCTATGCGCAAAGCGCGACGGAAATCTCCCTCGCCGAAGCCCCTGAATTTGCCGATAAGATCATGACCAATAAGATTCAGGGGCGCACGCTGGTTAAAATCGCCTAATCTGCAATTTTTCGTGACATATTCGCAATAACGCTCCGCCTCCGTCATGCTAAGAAAAACGCACGACGGAGGATGCCATGAAATCCAAAAAACTGACGGAAGCCGACGTAACGGCAGAATCCGTTTTTATGCTGCAGCGTCGCCAGATCCTGAAAATGTTGGGAATTAGCGCCACCGCCCTTTCCCTCTCACCCTCCGCGCAAGCTGACCTGCTGGATTGGTTTAAAGGCAACGACCGCCCGCCGGCGCCGGCAGGTAAAGCGCTGACGTTCGATAAACCGGCGCAATGGCAAAACACTCTCACGCTCACGCCGGAAGATAAGGTATCAGGCTACAACAACTTTTATGAGTTCGGCCTGGATAAAGCCGATCCGGCGGCCAATGCCGGAAGCCTGCGCACTGACCCCTGGACGCTGACGATTGGCGGCGAAGTGGCAAAACCCCTTACGCTCGATCATGACGACCTGACCAGCCGATTTCCGCTGGAAGAGCGAATTTACCGGATGCGCTGCGTCGAAGCCTGGTCGATGGTGATTCCCTGGGTCGGCTTCCCGCTGCATAAATTGTTATCGCTGGTCGAGCCCACCAGCAATGCGCGCTACGTCGCGTTTAAAACGCTTTATGCGCCTGAGCAGATGCCGGGCCAAAAAGACCGTTTTATCGGCGGCGGGCTGGCGTATCCCTATGTCGAAGGGCTGCGGCTCGACGAGGCCATGCATCCTCTGACGCTGCTCAGCGTAGGCGTGTATGGCAAAGCGCTGCCTCCGCAAAACGGTGCGCCGGTCCGACTCACCGTGCCCTGGAAGTACGGTTTCAAAGGGATTAAGTCTATCGTCAGTATCGAACTGACGCGTGAACGTCCCCCCACGACCTGGAACCTCGCCGGACCTGAGGAGTATGGCTTCTACGCCAACGTCAATCCGCATGTCGATCACCCCCGCTGGTCGCAGGCAACTGAACGCTTTATCGGCGCAGGCGGCGTACTCGACGTCAAACGCCAGCCAACACTGCTCTTTAACGGCTATGCTGACGAAGTAGCATCGCTCTACCGGGGCCTGAATTTGCGGGAGAATTACTAGTGCGCCTGACTGTAAAGCAGATTACCTGGCTGAAAGTGCTTCTCCATCTGGCCGGATTTTTGCCTTTTGTCTGGCTCTTCTGGGCCGGACATCAGGGGTATTTCAGCGCCGACCCGGCAAAGGATATCCAGCACTTTACCGGTAGGATGGCTCTTAAATTCCTGCTGGCTACCTTGCTTGTTTCGCCGCTGGCGCGCTACGCTAAACAGCCGTTATTGATACGCACCCGGCGCTTACTTGGTTTATGGTGCTTTGCCTGGGCTACGCTGCATTTGACCAGCTATACGCTGCTCGAACTTGGGATTAACAATCTGGCGCTATTGGGTACAGAAGTCCTCACCCGCCCTTATCTGACGCTGGGGTTAATCAGCTGGCTGATTCTGCTGGCGCTGGCGGCGACGTCAACGCAAGTGATGCAGCGAAGATTGGGTCGTCGCTGGCAAACATTGCATAACTTCGTCTATGTTGTCGCGATCCTCGCCCCCATTCACTACCTATGGTCGGTGAAGATTTTATCCCCCCAACCGCTAATTTATGCGCTGCTGGCGATCCTGCTTTTAGCATGGCGATACAAGAAGTTCCGCCAGTGGTGGCGCTAATTCCGGATATGTGCAGTTTCCCGCAGTTCTTTTATCAACCGCCACTCTTTACACGATAGCGGTTGATAATCTTCCCTGATAAGACCAGTATTTAGCTGCCAAATGCTACGAAATCGTTATAATGTGCGACTTTGGTTTTCCTGACGGGCTTTTTGAGTCCCGAAAAGGTGACAATCGCGCATCGAAGGTATATTTTGTTTTTTACCCGAGAATGGCAGAAGATAGCCGCATATTGGCCGATAAGTTTCGCTTTTTGCTTTCGAGCATCGGAGGCTTAACCTGTCGGCTTCTGAAGAAGCGCGGCGTCTTGCAACAGCAGTAATTCATATGCTTTACAGACGGTGCTAACACGCCTGTCACAATCACACTAAACAAAGAGTACGGAACCCACTCATGGATATTCGTAAGATTAAAAAACTGATCGAGCTGGTTGAAGAATCAGGCATCTCCGAACTGGAAATTTCTGAAGGCGAAGAGTCTGTACGCATCAGCCGTGCCGCGCCAAACGCAGGTTTCCCGGTGATGCAACAGGCTTACGCCGCACCGATGATGCAGCAACAGCCAGCGCTGTCTAACGCAGTCGCCTCTGCGGCAACGCCAGCAATGGAAGCCCCTGCGGCAGCGGAAATCAGTGGCCACATCGTACGTTCCCCAATGGTTGGTACTTTCTACCGCACCCCGAGCCCGGACGCGAAAGCCTTCATCGAAATCGGTCAGAAAGTTAACGCGGGCGATACCCTGTGCATCGTTGAAGCCATGAAAATGATGAACCAGATCGAAGCCGATAAATCCGGCGTGGTGAAAGCCATTCTGGTCGAAAGTGGTCAACCGGTAGAATTTGACGAGCCACTGGTCGTCATCGAATAACGAGGCGAACATGCTGGATAAAATTGTTATCGCCAACCGCGGCGAGATTGCATTGCGTATCCTGCGTGCCTGTAAAGAACTGGGCATCAAGACCGTTGCTGTGCACTCAACGGCGGATCGCGATTTAAAACACGTATTGTTAGCGGATGAGACGGTCTGTATTGGCCCGGCTCCGTCCGTAAAAAGCTACCTCAATATCCCGGCGATTATCAGCGCTGCTGAAATCACCGGCGCGGTGGCTATTCACCCGGGTTACGGATTTTTGTCCGAAAACGCAAACTTCGCTGAGCAGGTTGAGCGTTCCGGCTTTATCTTTATCGGTCCGAAAGCTGACACAATCCGCCTGATGGGCGACAAAGTGTCTGCAATCACCGCGATGAAGAAAGCGGGCGTTCCGACCGTACCAGGCTCTGATGGCCCGCTGGGCGAAGATATGGACGTTAACCGCGCCCATGCAAAACGCATTGGCTACCCGGTGATTATCAAAGCCTCCGGCGGCGGCGGCGGTCGCGGTATGCGCGTTGTGCGCAGCGATGCTGAGCTGGCGCAATCCATCTCCATGACCAAAGCGGAAGCCAAAGCCGCGTTTAACAACGACATGGTGTATATGGAGAAATACCTGGAGAATCCTCGTCACATCGAGATCCAGGTACTGGCTGACGGTCAGGGTAACGCTATCTATCTGGCTGAGCGCGACTGCTCCATGCAGCGTCGTCACCAGAAAGTGGTCGAAGAGGCGCCAGCACCGGGCATTACGCCGGAACTGCGTCGCTATATCGGCGAGCGTTGTTCCAAAGCGTGCGTCGATATCGGCTATCGCGGCGCGGGTACTTTTGAGTTCCTGTTCGAAAACGGCGAGTTCTATTTCATCGAAATGAACACCCGTATTCAGGTTGAACACCCGGTAACCGAAATGATCACCGGCGTCGACCTGATTAAAGAGCAGCTGCGCATCGCAGCCGGCCAGCCGCTGTCCATCAAGCAGGAAGAAGTTGTGGTTAAAGGCCATGCGGTGGAATGCCGTATCAATGCCGAAGACCCGAACACCTTCCTGCCGAGCCCGGGTAAAATTACCCGCTTCCACGCGCCGGGCGGTTTTGGCGTGCGCTGGGAGTCTCATATCTACGCGGGCTACACCGTGCCTCCGTACTATGACTCAATGATCGGTAAGCTGATCTGCTATGGCGAAAACCGTGATGTCGCGATTGCCCGCATGAAAAATGCGCTGCAGGAGCTGATTATCGATGGCATCAAAACCAACGTTGATCTGCAGATTCGCATCATGAACGACGAACATTTCCAGAATGGTGGCACCAATATCCACTATCTGGAGAAAAAACTCGGATTGCAGGAGAAGTAATTCTCCCATCGCTGCAAAAGGCCGGATAATCCGGCCTTTTTTCTTTTTCTCTCCTCTCCTCTTTTCCATGCGGTACAATCCCCGCTTTCTTTATCCTCAAGGGACAAAAAATGGACAAACGCTTTGTTCAGGCCCATAAAGAGGCGCGCTGGGCGCTGTGGCTAACCCTTCTCTATCTTGCGGCCTGGCTGGCTGCCGCCTATCTGCCGGGCGTCGGTATTGGCCTAACCGGCCTGCCGCACTGGTTCGAAATGGCCTGCCTGCTGGTACCGCTGGTGTTTATTCTGCTGTGCTGGGCGATGGTAAAAGTTATCTATCGCGATATTCCTCTGGAGGATGACGATGCAGCTTGAAGTCATACTGCCGCTTATCGCCTACCTGCTGGTGGTGTTTGCTCTCTCCATCTATGCAATGCGTAAGCGCACAACGGGTTCCTTCCTGAACGAATATTTCCTCGGCAGCCGCTCGATGGGCGGCATTGTATTAGCCATGACGCTTACCGCTACCTATATCAGCGCCAGTTCGTTTATAGGCGGCCCCGGCGCGGCCTATAAATATGGCCTCGGCTGGGTGCTGCTGGCGATGATCCAACTGCCGGCGATCTGGCTTTCTCTGGGGATTTTGGGTAAGAAATTCGCCATTCTGGCGCGCCGCTATAATGCCGTAACCCTGAACGATATGCTCTTTGCCCGCTACCAAAGCCGTCTGCTGGTCTGGCTCGCGAGCCTGAGCCTTCTGGTGGCGTTTGTCGGGGCAATGACGGTGCAGTTCATCGGCGGGGCGCGGTTGCTGGAAACCGCGGCGGGTATTCCCTACGAAACCGGTCTGCTGATTTTTGGCGTGAGTATCGCGCTCTATACCGCGTTCGGCGGTTTTCGTGCCAGCGTCCTCAACGACACGCTCCAGGGAATGGTGATGCTGGTCGGCACTATCGTCCTGCTGGTTGGCGTCGTTCATGCGGCGGGCGGGCTACATAATGCGGTAGAAACCCTGCAAACCATCGATCCTAAGCTGGTTTCCCCGCAGGGGGCTGATGACATTCTTTCCCCCACCTTTATGACCTCCTTCTGGGTGCTGGTCTGCTTCGGGGTAATTGGCCTCCCGCACACCGCCGTTCGCTGTATCTCCTATAAAGACAGCAAAGCGGTGCACCGGGGAATTATCATTGGCACCATCGTGGTGGCGATCCTGATGTTTGGGATGCATCTTGCGGGTGCGTTAGGCCGGGCGGTGATCCCGGATCTAACGGTGCCGGATCTGGTCATCCCGACGCTCATGGTGAAAGTATTGCCGCCCTTTGCCGCCGGCATCTTCCTCGCCGCGCCGATGGCCGCCATTATGTCGACGATCAACGCCCAGCTGCTGCAAAGTTCCGCTACGATCATTAAAGATCTGTATCTGAATCTGCGCCCCGCGCAGATAACAAATGAAGCCCGGTTGAAGCGGATGTCGGCAACGATCACCTTGCTGCTGGGCGCTTTACTGCTGCTGGCAGCCTGGCGTCCGCCTGAGATGATTATCTGGCTCAACCTGCTGGCGTTCGGCGGCCTGGAGGCCGTGTTCTTATGGCCGCTGGTGCTGGGCCTGTACTGGGAACGCGCGAACGCGAAAGGGGCGTTGAGCGCGATGATCGTCGGCGGCGTACTCTATGCCATACTCGCCACTTTTAATCTGCAGTACCTGGGCTTCCATCCGATAGTGCCCGCGTTGCTGTTAAGCTTATTGGCTTTCCTGGTCGGAAACCGGTTCGGTACCTCCGCCCCGCAAGCCGCCGTATTGACTACTGATAAATAAAGAGTTTTGCCATGCCATGGATCCAACTGAAACTGAACACTACCGGCGCGAACGCGGAAGAGCTGAGCGATGCGTTAATGGAAGCGGGTTCCGTTTCCATTACTTTCCAGGATACGCACGACACGCCGGTATTCGAACCTCTGCCGGGCGAAACCCGTCTGTGGGGCGATACTGACGTTATCGGCCTGTTTGACGCCGAGACCGATATGAAAGAAGTGATTGCGATGCTGGAGCAGAATCCGCTGCTGGGCGCCGGTTTCGTGCATAAAATCGAACAACTGGAAGACAAGGACTGGGAGCGCGAATGGATGGATAACTTCCACCCTATGTGCTTCGGTAAACGCCTGTGGATCTGCCCGAGCTGGCGCGATGTGCCGGATGAAAACGCCGTTAACGTGATGCTCGACCCGGGCCTGGCGTTTGGTACCGGTACGCATCCCACCACGGCGATGTGCCTGCAGTGGCTGGATGGCCTCGATCTCGCGGGCAAAACGATTATCGATTTTGGCTGTGGCTCAGGCATTCTGGCCATTGCGGCATTAAAGCTGGGCGCCGCGAAAGCTATCGGTATTGATATCGACCCGCAGGCCATTCAGGCCAGCCGCGATAATGCCGAGCGTAACGGGGTTTCTGAACGCCTGGAACTGTATCTGCCTAAAGATCAGCCAGAGGCGATGAAAGCCGATGTGGTGGTCGCAAACATTCTGGCCGGCCCATTACGCGAACTGGCTCCGCTTATCAGCGTGCTGCCGGTTACAGGCGGTCTGCTGGGGCTTTCCGGCATCCTTGCCAGCCAGGCGGAAAGCGTTTGTGAAGCGTACGCCGATCTCTTTAACCTCGATCCCGTCGTGGAGAAAGAGGAGTGGTGCCGGATCACCGGTTATAAAAAGTAATCTCCCTGTGGCCTCATCGCAGGCCACCGCTTTTCGCGCTTTCTGCACAAAATCATTCGCTCAATGAGAATAAGATGATGCGGTAACGTATTGTAGTTACCAATAAAATCATAAATTTATTCATTGGACGAATGATATGAAAACAACTTTAGGCAAGGCGGCATTACTGGCGTTAAGCATGATGCCCGTGACGGTTTTCGCTTCCCACTGGAGCTATGAAGGCGAAGGTTCGCCGGAACACTGGGGGGCGCTCAACGAGGAGTACAAAACCTGTCAAAATGGTATGAATCAATCCCCTATCAACATCGATACCACGTTTAAGACACACCTTTCACCGCTGGATACGCACTACATCGATGGCCCCATTACGCTCATCAACAATGGTCACACTATCCAGGCGGGGTTAAAGACCACAACAGCGGATACCGTTACGATTGACGGTACGCCATTTACCCTTCAGCAGTTCCATTTTCATGCCCCGAGCGAAAACACCGTTCACGGTAAGCACTATGCGATGGAGATGCATCTGGTACATAAAAGCGCTCAAGGCGCCGTTGCCGTCGTGGCGGTGATGTTCGACCAGGGCGCGGAAAATAGCGAACTGAACAAACTGTGGGCCACCATGCCCGAGAAAGCCGATCAGACGGCTAAAATCGTCACCCAAATGGATCTCAACGCCCTTCTTCCCGCAGACAAGACATACTGGCGTTTCAGCGGCTCCCTGACCACGCCGCCTTGCTCCGAGGGGGTAACCTGGATTGTGCTTAAACATCCCCTGACACTTTCATCAGCGCAGCTGGCAAAATTTAGCCACGCTATGCATCACGATAACAATCGTCCGGTACAGCCGCTGAATGGTCGCGTGGTCATAGAATAAACATCAGCTGTGCTTCACGATCATGTTCTGAAATGAGAGCCAACTCACATAAA
Organism: Klebsiella sp. RCJ4; assembly: GCF_009025755.1. Taxonomy (NCBI): domain Bacteria; kingdom Pseudomonadati; phylum Pseudomonadota; class Gammaproteobacteria; order Enterobacterales; family Enterobacteriaceae; genus Klebsiella; species Klebsiella sp. RCJ4. Next base: position 7,720 of record NZ_WCIN01000014.1, on the reverse strand, counting down.
GCCAAGGTAATTTGCTGATTTCTTCAGCAGATTATCTTGCCCGTTCCCTGCGTCGGGAAGAAAAAATGAGAAGTTAGACAAAATTATATGTGTAGATAAATTCATCACATGTTTTTAATGCAATGATTTATATAGCTAATTATTCATGCACACTGACCTGCAAGGCGATTCTTTGATCCACCGCAGAGGATTGCTCAAAGTTTGGCCTTTCATCTCGTGCAAAAAATGCGTAATATACGCCGCCTTGCAGTCACAGTATGGTCATTTCTTAACTCATGCGCATCGGACACTACCAGCTCAGGAATCGACTCATCGCAGCGCCTATGGCTGGCATTACTGACAGACCATTCCGCACGTTGTGTTACGAGATGGGAGCAGGATTGACCGTATCCGAGATGATGTCCTCCAACCCGCAGGTTTGGGAGAGCGACAAGTCACGCTTACGGATGGTGCACGTTGATGAGCCCGGTATTCGTACCGTGCAAATCGCCGGTAGCGTACCGGAAGAGATGGCTGCAGCCGCCCGTATTAACGTGGAAAGCGGCGCCCAAATTATTGATATCAATATGGGGTGCCCGGCTAAAAAAGTGAATCGAAAGCTTGCAGGTTCAGCCCTCTTGCAGTACCCCGAGCAGGTGAAGTCTATCCTGACGGCGGTCGTCAAAGCAGTGGACGTTCCCGTAACTCTCAAGATTCGCACCGGTTGGGAACCGGAACACCGTAACTGTGTAGAAATTGCCCAACTGGCTGAAGAATGTGGCATTCAGGCTCTGACTATTCACGGACGCACGCGCGCCTGTTTGTTTAACGGAGATGCTGAGTACGACAGTATTCGGGCAGTTAAGCAGAAAGTTTCCATTCCGGTTATCGCGAATGGTGACATTACTGACCCGCTTAAAGCCAGAGCTGTGCTCGACTATACGGGGGCAGATGCCCTTATGATAGGCCGTGCAGCTCAGGGAAGACCCTGGATCTTTCGGGAAATCCAGCACTATCTGGACACTGGAGAGCTGCTGCCGCCGCTGCCGTTGGCAGAGGTTAAGCGCTTGCTTTGTGCACACGTTCGGGAACTGCATGGCTTTTATGGCCAGGCAAAAGGGTACCGAATCGCACGCAAACACGTATCCTGGTATCTGCAGGAACACGCTCCAGATGACCAGTTTCGGCGCACATTCAACGCCATAGAAGATTCCAGCGAACAGCTGGAGGCGTTGGAGGCATACTTCGAAAATTTTGCGTAATAGAAATAAAGAGCTGACAGAACTATGTTCGAACAACGCGTAAATTCTGACGTACTGACCGTTTCTACCGTTAACTCTCAGGATCAGGTGACTCAAAAGCCCCTGCGTGACTCGGTTAAACAGGCACTGAAGAACTATTTTGCTCAACTGAACGGTCAGGATGTTAATGACCTGTATGAGCTGGTACTGGCTGAAGTAGAACAGCCCCTGTTGGACATGGTGATGCAATACACCCGCGGTAACCAGACCCGTGCTGCCCTGATGATGGGCATCAACCGTGGTACTCTGCGTAAAAAATTGAAAAAATACGGCATGAACTGATACTAATCAGTTAAATGTTTGATATAAAAGGCGCTCTTCGGCATGGGGAAGCGCCTTTTTTATTACATGAATTTTAATGGCTGGCTATCGTCTGCCGCCCGTTAGCCCCGCAAAGGATCGACATAATATTATCAACCAGGGCGGGTGCCTGGCGGTACAGATCGAATTGCCCGGGCTCCACCAGCCAGTTTTTAATAATACCGGTAAATGCGCTGTGTAATACAATTAATGAAATTTCAACATTGGTTTCCGCTGGCAATAATCCGTTACGAATACAGAGCTGCAAAATGCTGCGAATAATCGGATAGCTAAAACCAATTCTCTTGCGAATCTCAGCTTCCGGCATCATGTCGCTGGAAAACTCACACTTCTGATACAGAATTTGCATTAAGGCACGTTGACGGGGATTATTAGCGATATATTGTAAGCCAATAATAAATTTCTCTCGTAGCGTGCTGAGCGGATCCTGATCGTCTTTAAGGTTAAATTCATGCTGAAGCAGGTCGCGTAGCGGCAGCTGCTGTTGCCACATTTCATTAAATAGCTCAGCTTTGCTTGCAAAGTGCCAGTACACCGCTCCGCGCGTCACGCCAGCAGCATCAGCGATATCGGCTAAGGTCGTGCTGGTCACGCCACGTAAGGCAAACTGCTGAATGGCAGACTCAATCAGAAGCTGCCGCGTCTTTAACGCATCTTCTTTCGTTCTTCTGGGCATACGGTGCTCCACTCAACGCCAGATTGAGAGTGTGGGGAAATCGCTGGATACCTATAAACCTAACATCTGACAATCAATATTGTTTAGCAAAAATACAGATGAGTTAAATCTCAAACGCTCTCCAATAAATACACCGCAAGAATAATTAAGATAAATACATTCATATATTAAATATCAATGTAAGCAAATTTTAATTTAAGTTCATTCTAAAAACATTATTCCTGATATTTTGTTTTTACGTGCCTTGCTGATGGCTAAAAAATAACTATGTCTTACATCCATCGTTTTTTATTTGTAGGATAACAAACCGCATTTTAATTCATTATTTCTTGCACAGATTCGTGGCCATGCCTGGCTCATAATCTATAAGGAACAGCAATGACACCTCATGTCAGGGTTACACTTTTATCCAGCCTTATCATCCCGGCCATCCTGCTCAGCGGTTGCGATAATTCAGGCGATCGGCAACCGCATGCGCAGATACCTCAGGTCTCCGTTTATGTCGTACACAGCGCGCCGCTGTCCGTCACCACGGAGCTACCTGGCCGCACATCTGCCTACCGCGTCGCGGAAGTCCGCCCGCAGGTCAGCGGGATTATCCTGCAACGTAACTTTGTCGAAGGTAGCGATGTCACCGCTGGACAGTCTCTTTATCAAATCGATCCGGCGACCTATCAGGCGGCTTACAACAGTACAAAAGGTGATGAAGCAAAAGCAGAAGCCGCGGCGGCTATCGCCCACTTAACGGTCAAACGCTACGCGCCTCTTCTCGGCACAAAATATATCAGCCAGCAAGAATACGATCAGGCGGTGGCGACCGCGCGCCAGGCCGATGCCGACGTTATCGCCGCAAAAGCAGCCGTGGAAAGCGCGCGTATTAACCTGGCGTACACAAAAGTGACGTCGCCAATCAGCGGCCGCATCGGCAAATCCAGCGTGACCGAAGGTGCCCTGGTGACAAATGGTCAGGCTGATGCGATGGCGACGGTACAGCAGCTCGATCCCATTTATGTGGATGTCACTGAATCCAGTAATGATTTCATGCGCCTGAAACAGGAAAGCCTGCAGCACGGCAGTGACACCAAAAGCGTGCAGTTGATTATGGAAAACGGAAAACCTTATGCGCTTCAGGGCACGCTGCAGTTCTCTGACGTCACGGTAGATGAGAGCACCGGCTCTATTACGCTTCGCGCCATCTTCCCCAACCCACAGCACGCTCTGCTGCCAGGGATGTTTGTTCGCGCCCGCATTGATGAGGGCGTTTCACCGAATGCCATTCTCGTTCCTCAGCAGGGAGTCACCCGGACGCCGCGCGGCGATGCCAGCGTGATGCTCGTTAATGACAAAAACCAGGTGGAAACGCGAGCCGTCACCGCCTCACAGGCGATTGGCGATAAGTGGTTAATCACGAGCGGTCTGAAAGCCGGTGAAAAGGTTATCGTCAGCGGTCTGCAGAAAGTACGTCCCGGCGTCACCGTGAAGGCCGAAGAGGATACCGCGACGTCCGTCGCGCAATAAGGTACGAATCCCTATGTCTAAGTTTTTTATCCATCGACCGGTCTTCGCCTGGGTGCTGGCGATCATCATGATGATTGCCGGTGGCCTCGCAATTATGCAGCTACCGATTGCACAATACCCGACTATCGCGCCGCCAGCGGTGGCCATCTCCGCAACCTATCCAGGTGCGGACGCACAAACCGTTCAGGATACGGTGACTCAGGTTATCGAACAGAACATGAACGGTATCGATAATCTGATGTACATGTCCTCAACCAGCGATTCCGCAGGCGGCGTTACCATCACCCTGACCTTTAAATCAGGTACGGATCCGGATATTGCGCAAGTTCAGGTGCAGAATAAACTGCAGCTGGCGACGCCGCTTCTTCCTCAGGAAGTACAGCAGCAGGGGATTAGCGTCGAGAAATCAAGCAGTAGTTTCCTGATGGTTGCCGGATTCATCTCCGATAACACGAGCACTACTCAGGATGATATATCCGACTACGTTGCATCGAACGTCAAAGATACCATCAGCCGCCTTAACGGCGTCGGCGATGTACAGCTCTTCGGCGCGCAGTATGCCATGCGCGTCTGGCTGGACGGTAACCTCCTGAATAAGTACAACCTCACGCCTGTCGACGTCATTAACCAACTGCAGGTACAGAACGATCAGATTGCAGCAGGCCAGCTTGGCGGTACGCCGGCCCTTAAAGGCCAGCAGCTAAATGCATCCATTATTGCTCAGACGCGACTGAAGGATCCGGCAGAGTTTGGCAAAGTGACTCTGCGCGTGAACGCGGATGGCTCAGTGGTGCACCTGAAAGATGTGGCCCGTATTGAGCTGGGAGGTGAAAACTACAACGTTGTCGCAAAAATCAATGGAAAACCGGCTTCAGGACTGGGAATTAAGCTCGCTACCGGCGCCAATGCCCTCGATACCGCCGCCGCGATTAAAGCGAAGCTTGCCGAACTGCAGCCGTACTTCCCGCAGGGGATGAAGGTCGTCTATCCCTACGACACTACGCCGTTTGTGAAAATCTCTATTCATGAGGTTGTGAAGACGCTGTTTGAAGCGATTATCCTCGTCTTCCTGGTGATGTATCTGTTCTTACAGAATATCCGGGCCACGCTGATCCCCACCATTGCGGTTCCGGTCGTCCTGCTCGGGACCTTTGCCGTACTGGCAATGTTCGGTTACTCCATCAATACGCTAACGATGTTTGGTATGGTGCTGGCAATAGGCCTTCTGGTCGACGATGCTATCGTGGTGGTGGAAAACGTCGAACGCGTCATGGTAGAAGAGAAGCTTCCGCCCAAAGAAGCGACGGAAAAATCAATGTCGCAAATTCAGGGGGCGCTGGTCGGCATTGCCATGGTGCTATCGGCAGTGTTTGTCCCGATGGCCTTCTTTGGCGGCTCTACGGGGGCGATCTATCGGCAATTTTCTATCACCATCGTCTCCGCCATGGCGCTGTCCGTACTGGTCGCGCTGATCCTGACCCCCGCGCTTTGTGCCACATTACTGAAACCCGCATCAGCCGATCATCATGAGAAAAAAGGATTTTTTGGCTGGTTTAATGCGAAATTCGATCGTAGCGTGAACCACTACACTAACAGCGTCAGCGGGATTCTGCGCTGTACCGGACGCTACCTGATCATCTATTTGCTGATCGTTGTGGGTATGGCCGTCCTGTTTATGCGCCTGCCCACCTCCTTCTTGCCGGATGAGGATCAGGGGGTATTTATGACCATGATCCAGCTTCCTTCAGGCGCAACGCAGGAACGCACGCAAAAGGTTCTTGATACGGTTACCGATTACTATCTGCATAAAGAGAAGGCGAATGTTGAAAGCGTCTTTACCGTTAACGGCTTTAGCTTTAGCGGTCAGGGTCAAAACTCCGGTATGGCGTTTGTCAGCCTGAAGCCATGGGAAGAACGCAGTGGCGCAGAGAATGGCGTTGAGGCAATCATCAAACGTGCGACCGTTGCCTTCAGTCAGATTAAAGATGCTATGGTCTTTCCTTTCAATCTGCCGGCAATTATCGAACTGGGTACGGCGACCGGTTTTGACTTTGAGCTTATCGATCAGGGTAACCTTGGCCATAGCGCGTTAACCCTGGCCCGTAATCAACTTCTGGGTATGGTGAGAGAGCATCCTGACCAGTTGGTACGCGTTCGCCCCAACGGGCTCGAAGACACGCCGCAATTCAAGCTGGATGTTGATCAGGAGAAAGCTCAGGCTCTGGGTATTTCACTATCCGATATCAATGAAACCATTTCCGCGGCGCTAGGGGGTTACTACGTCAACGACTTTATTGACCATGGACGAGTGAAAAAAGTCTACGTTCAGGCCGATGCAAAATTCCGTATGCTGCCGAGCGATATCAATAATATGTACGTCCGCAGCGCGAATGGCGAAATGGTTCCGTTCTCCGCCTTTGTCACCTCACGCTGGGTTTATGGTTCACCGCGCCTGGAGCGCTATAATGGCTTACCCTCTATGGAAGTTTTGGGTGAAGCTGCTCCGGGGAAAAGTACCGGCGATGCGATGATTTTAATGGAGCAGTTAGCCAGCAAGCTTCCTGCCGGTATTGGTTACGACTGGACAGGAATGTCCTATCAAGAACGTTTATCCGGTAACCAGGCGCCCGCGCTCTATGCCATTTCACTTATTGTTGTCTTTCTGTGTCTTGCGGCGCTTTATGAAAGTTGGTCTATTCCCTTCTCCGTCATGCTCGTCGTTCCATTAGGGGTAGTTGGTGCATTACTGGCAGCATCGTTACGCGGGCTTAATAATGACGTTTATTTCCAGGTGGGCTTATTAACAACTATCGGCCTCTCTGCGAAAAACGCGATTCTTATCGTGGAGTTTGCGAAAGACCTGATGGATAAAGAAGGCAAAGGAATTATCGAAGCCACACTTGAAGCATCGCGTATGCGTTTACGCCCTATCCTGATGACTTCGCTGGCCTTTATCCTCGGGGTTCTGCCTCTGGTTATTAGCCATGGAGCCGGCAGCGGCGCCCAAAACGCGGTCGGTACCGGCGTTATGGGAGGAATGCTGACGGCAACATTACTGGCGATCTTCTTTGTTCCTGTCTTCTTCGTCGTGGTAAGACGCCGCTTTACGAAACACGCAGAGTAAATATGTTTTTCTAAAGGCACCTTTCAGGTGCCTTTTTTTCGTCTGCGTTTCGATAACTATCCTGATGATATTAAATATATTTATTTCTGCGGTACCCAATACACATTATTTCCCCATAGTTCTCTGGTTTTCTTCATGATATTTACGTTACTCATAAATTGAGATTATTTACTCTAGCGGCACCCCATATTGCTGATGATAAAATAAACCGTTCCGCGCAGGTATGGGTTCTCCAATACAGCGAAGCGGATTATTTAGAGGTAATATCATGAATAAAGTTATTATAGTGGCATTGCTGGCAACGCTACTCGCCGGCTGTGCACATGACTCTCCGTGTGTACCGGTCTATGATTCTGAAGGCAGATTAGTGCACACCAATACCTGTATGAAAGGAACGACCCAGGATAACTGGGAAACCGCCGGCGCGATTGCCGGGGGCGCAGCTGCCGTCGCTGGCCTGACGCTCGGCATCGTGGCGTTGACTCGTTAATTCCTTTCTTTTCTCTGCCATGACAGGTGCCGGAGCGAGCTCCGGCACTGCTTTTCCCCGAAGGTAAGCTCCACAATGCTTAAACTGCAATACCGGCAGCTGAAGCTCGGGAAACGATCCTTTAGATAAGATCAAATGGGCAAATTGTCATTGCCAGGTCTGGTATAAATGGATATTTTCTCAGCCGCATAAACGCAAAAAGCCCATCCGTCAGGATGGGCTTTTCACTTATTTGATGCCTGGCAATGCCCTACTCTCACATGGGGAGACCCCACACTACCATCGGCGCTACGGCGTTTCACTTCTGAGTT
>NZ_WCIN01000013.1:0-98306 GCF_009025755.1 Klebsiella sp. RCJ4 | reverse complement strand
TTGAGCTAACCGGTACTAATGAACCGTGAGGCTTAACCTTACAACGCCGAAGATGTTTTGGCGATTTGAGAAGACAACAATTTCAGCTTAGATTACAGATTTTCGGGAACGAAAGATTTTACGCTGAGGCAAGGCGGCAAATGAAGTAAAGGAAGGAGCATACTGTAGTATGTGACTGACTTTACGAATGCAGCCAACGCAGCATCGGTGTAAAAGATTCGTTTCTGACAACAGAATTTGCCTGGCGGCGACAGCGCGGTGGTCCCACCTGACCCCATGCCGAACTCAGAAGTGAAACGCCGTAGCGCCGATGGTAGTGTGGGGTCTCCCCATGTGAGAGTAGGGAACTGCCAGGCATCAAATTAAGTAGTAAGCCGGTGCATAAATCCGGTGGTTACAGAAGTATTCGGTGGAGCGGTAGTTCAGTCGGTTAGAATACCTGCCTGTCACGCAGGGGGTCGCGGGTTCGAGTCCCGTCCGTTCCGCCACTTATTAAAAGATTAAGCCTGCTGATTAAGCAGGCTTAATGATAAGAAACTTTAGGGGCGTAGCTCAGTTGGTAGAGCACCGGTCTCCAAAACCGGGTGTCGCGAGTTCGAGTCTCTCCGCCCCTGCCATATATAATCCTTTGCTCAGGCAAAGGATTTTTTTTGCTTTAAATTTCCCGCCAATCGTCCTCCATCCCTGGAGGAGTGCGTTTATCCCAATATATTGTGCTTCAGGATCTCCCGAATCTGCGCTTGTTTATCGCTGTTCTGTAGCCAAATCGCATAGAGAGGCCTTGAAAGAGTCGCACTGTCGGTAACCGTATGCAGATTATTTTTCCCCTGTGCCCAGAGCACGGGCAGCCATGTACAGCCCTTAAGCGCGCTGAGCTGTTGGTAAGCTAACTCGGCAGAACTGGTGGTCAGCAGAGGAATATCATCATTTCCGATCAATCCCGCTTCGTTTTGTTGGAAATCGGGCCCCCATTCCAGGCGTAAATAATTCAATTCATTTGTGTATTTAGCCGGAGAGGCACAATAAAGCGCCAGGGTAAAATTACCCAGCAACTGGCTGCTTAGTTCATCCATCTTCGGCGATTCTGTCGTGATCAAGAGATCAAGCTGACGTTCGTGCAGCTGTTTGACCAGCGATTGCCGCTGCGCAATCCGCGCCTCAAACTGTAGGTTATAGGGCTCTGTATAGAGCTTTCCCAGCCATCCATTAAGCAGGCATTCCCACAGAGAAGCGCTGGCACCGATCGAAAATTCATTATGGCGGGAAGCATTCGCGACCTCCTTGCGCGCAGCTTGCCAGGTATTCATCAGGGTTTCGGCGTAGGGTAGCAGTTTCTCTCCGGCTGAGGTCAGACGGATATTATTACGATGACGGGTAAAAAGATTTACCCCCAGCTGGTTCTCCAGCTGACGAATACGAAAGCTAACTGCTGACTGCGTCAGATAAAGCGCCTCTGCGGCTCGGCCAAAGTGGCGAGTTCTGCTCACCTCAAGGAAAGTCTTGAGCAATTCCGTATCCACACTCTTCTCCGCAAAATTATTTGTCGTGATGATTTAAATGTTTTGTTTGACGCTCTGTCAAGCGTAACTAATACTCCGCGCCATAATTAGCTCGGCCAAAGAATCAGGAGCGTGTAGGATGGCGGAAAGCTTTACGACAACTAATCGTTTTTTCGACAATAAAAATTATCCGCGCGGGTTTTCCCGTCATGGAGATTTCACCATCAAAGAGGCGCAACTGCTGGAACGTCATGGTTATGCCTTTAATGAACTCGAACTAGGTAAACGCGAGCCTGTCACCGACGATGAAAAACAGTTTGTTTCGGTATGCCGTGGTGAACGTGAGCCCGCAACGGAAGCAGAACGCGTCTGGATTAAGTACATGGCGCGCATTAAGCGTCCGAAGCGTTTCCATACCCTGTCCGGCGGCAAGCCGCAGGTGGAAGGTACGGAAGATTACACAGAAAGCGATGATTAAGAAAAAGGGCGTAAGCCCTTTTTTTACGCCATCATTTTTTGTAGATGGCTCAACATTCTGTCTATTGCCCGATAGCCGAGAGCCTCCTGCAAATGATGGCGTTCGATGCGTTCGACAGCCTCAATATCGGCAATAGTTCGGGACACTTTAATCAGGCGCTGCCAGGCGCGGATTGAAAGCCCGAGCTGTATTAGCGTCTGCTCCAGCCAGACAGCATCATCTTTATGAAGCCGGCAGCAGATTTTCATCTCATCATTTCCCAGATGCGCGTTAAGTTTTTTCTGCCGCGATAGCTGCCTTTCGCGTGCGGCCAGAACACGTTGGCGTACGCAGGCGCTACTTTCCTCTTCGTTTGTTCCCTGGCTGAGCACCCCCGGCGGCGGAAGTGGGATCTCCAGGGAGAGATCGAATCGGTCAAGAAACGGGCCGGATAAACGACCCAGGTAGCGTAGCGTCTGTTCAGGTGAAGCGCGATTATGCTGGCCCTGATAGTGCCCTGTCGGGCTGGGATTCATTGCTGCAATAAGCTGGAAACGGGCTGGATAATCGATTTTGGCGCGCGTGCGTGAGATATGGATAACCCCTGACTCAATGGGTTCGCGTAACGCATCCAGCACCCTGCGTTCGAATTCAGGCAGCTCATCCAGGAACAGGACTCCGTTATGGGCAAGGGAGATCTCTCCCGGTGCCGGAATTGAGCCTCCGCCCACCATGGCCGCCAGGGAGGCGCTATGATGCGGGGCACGAAAGGGCCTGCGGCGCCAATTTTTCATGGCATGCCTGGAATCGACCAGGCTAAGTATTGCCGCGCTTTCCAGCGCTTCCTGATTACTCAGCGGCGGCAGTAGTCCCGGTAATCGACTGGCGAGCATCGTTTTTCCTGTGCCGGGCGGGCCTATCATCAGCAGGTTGTGACCACCTGCAGCGATGATTTCCAGCGCTCGTTTCCCCTGCCGTTGGCCAATAACATCACGCAGATCAACCGATGTTTCATCCGTATATTCCCCTTCTGGAAGGGGGTTAGCCAGGGCATGTCGACCTTCGAGAAAAGCGCAGACTTCCTGGAGATCGGTGGCGATAAGGCAGTCACTGCCGCCGATTAACCCCACCTCTGGAGAATTCTCATTAGAGATAACAATCTTCCGCCCCGCTTTTATGGCCTCCATGGCGCTGGATATGGCCCCAGGAACGCCACGCAGAGCGCCTGTAAGCGCCAGCTCGCCGACAAACTCATATTGATTTAGCCTGGGGGCCTTTAGCTGCTCTGAGGCCACCAGAAGCGCGAGAGCGATAGGTAAATCATATCTTCCCCCTTCTTTTGGCAGATCGGCCGGGGCCAGATTGATGGTGATTTTTTTCGCCGGATAAGCGTAGCCGCTGTTGATAATCGCACTACGTACCCGGTCACGCGCTTCTCTAACCGTTGTTTCAGGCAGTCCTACCATTGTCAGGCCTGGGAGCCCGTTGCTGATATGAACTTCAACCGTGATAAGCGGGGCACCGATCCCGAGAGCGGCGCGGGTGTAAACAATGGCGAGTGACATAACACCTCCTGAGAACCAGGATTATGTCGGCGATTTGCTGTTGAGTAATTCGGCAATATTAAATTCTGCATGCTTGCTCCCAGCCAATTTCCCGGCAATTTCCGCTTTGCACTGATGTTGGATGCTGGCTCGTAAAATGCTGTCATCAGGCAACAAGATGAAAAAGTGCTGTGGAGCACGCCACAAATTGAAATATTTTCATTTCATATTTTTCCCATTAAAAACAATTGTTTTTTCTTAAATGGTTAGCAAGGTAAGTAATGAGGTCATAAAAAAATCTTGTGTTTAACACGAAGTCTGTGGTACCTCTTTAGGTATTCCTTCGAACATGAAGCCAGAAAGAACATAAAATGACAGCCCTTCTACGAGTGATTAGCCTGGTCGTGATTAGCGTGGTGGTGATTATTATCCCACCGTGCGGGGCTGCACTTGGACGAGGAAAGGCTTAAAAAACAAGCCTTAACGAACTAAGACCCCCGCACCGAAAGGTCCGGGGGTTTTTTTATAACTTAAAAACAGAAAAGAGGAGCAGACGATGGCTGGTAGCATAAAATTCTGTTTCTCTCGATCTACGACGGGGAAGTAACTATGAATGGGGCGCGGTGGGTAGTACATGCTTTGCGAGCACAGGGAGTCGATACCGTTTTTGGCTATCCGGGTGGAGCAATTATGCCGGTTTACGATGCATTGTATGACGGCGGCGTGGAACACCTACTGTGCCGGCATGAACAGGGCGCGGCTATGGCGGCTATCGGCTATGCCAGGGCTACCGGCAAAACCGGGGTGTGTATCGCCACTTCGGGGCCTGGCGCAACCAACCTGATCACCGGCCTCGCCGACGCGCTGCTTGATTCCGTTCCCGTTGTTGCTATCACCGGCCAGGTTGCTGCCCCGTTCATTGGTACTGATGCATTCCAGGAAGTGGATGTTCTCGGATTATCGCTGGCATGCACTAAGCATAGTTTTCTGGTGCAGTCGCTGGAAGAGCTGCCGCGCGTCATTGCTGAAGCTTTCCACGTGGCAAACTCCGGGCGTCCCGGTCCCGTGCTGGTCGATATCCCAAAAGACATCCAGCTGGCTCAGGGCGATCTCGATCCGCATTTTTCCATGGTAGCCGACGACGTTGATTTTCCATATGCGGATATCGAATACGCTTTGCAGATGCTGGCTCAGTCGCAGAAGCCGATGTTATACGTTGGTGGCGGCGTGGGGATGGCGCAGGCGGTACCGGCGCTGCGCGAATTTCTTGCCGTTACGCAAATGCCCGTGACGTCCACCCTGAAAGGGCTGGGAGCGGTAGCGGCGGATTATCCCTACTATCTGGGCATGCTGGGGATGCACGGTACTAAAGCGGCCAACCTTGCAGTACAGGAATGTGACCTGCTGATCGCGGTAGGCGCCCGTTTTGACGATCGCGTCACCGGCAAGCTGAATACGTTTGCCCCGCACGCCAAAGTCATCCATATGGATATCGATCCGGCTGAACTGAACAAGCTCCGTCAGGCACATATCGGCCTGACCGGTGATTTGAATGTGATGCTGCCCGCGCTGCAGCAGCCGCTGTCTATCGACGCCTGGCGCCAACGTAATGCGCAGCTGCGCGCCGAGCATGCCTGGCGTTACGACCATCCGGGAGACGCTATCTATGCCCCGCTGCTGCTGAAGCAGCTTTCCGATCGCAAACCCGCAGACTGCGTCGTGACAACCGATGTGGGCCAGCATCAGATGTGGTCAGCGCAGCATATGACCTATACGCGCCCGGAGAATTTCATCACTTCCAGCGGATTAGGCACTATGGGTTTCGGCTTGCCCGCAGCGGTAGGCGCGCAGGTGGCCCGTCCAGACGATACGGTTATCTGTATCTCCGGTGACGGCTCCTTCATGATGAACGTGCAGGAGCTGGGCACCGTAAAACGCAAGCAGCTGCCGCTGAAGATAGTCTTACTGGACAACCAGCGTTTAGGAATGGTTCGACAATGGCAACAGCTGTTTTTTCAGGAACGTTATAGCGAAACCACCCTTACCGATAACCCCGATTTCCTTACTCTGGCCAGCGCCTTCGGCATCCCTGGTCAACACATCACCCGTAAAGACCAGGTTGAAGCGGCACTCGACACCATGCTTTCGAGCCAGGGGCCTTACCTGCTTCATGTCTCAATCGACGAACTTGAGAACGTCTGGCCGTTGGTGCCGCCCGGTGCCAGTAATGCAGAAATGCTGGAGAAATTATCATGATGCAACATCAGGTCGCCTTGCAGGCTCGCTTTAATCCAGAAACCTTAGAACGCGTGCTGCGCGTCGTGCGCCATCGCGGGTTCCAGATTTGCGCGATGAATATGGCAACCGCCGCCGATGCCCGGAATATTAATATTGAACTGACCGTTGCCAGCCAGCGGCCCGTCGAATTACTGTTTAGTCAATTAAGCAAACTGGTGGACGTCGCCTGCGTCGAGATCCAGCAACCTACATCACAACAAATTCGCGCCTGAGCGCAAAGGAAGAACAATGACGACGAAAAAAGCTGATTACATTTGGTTCAATGGTGAGATGGTTCCGTGGGGCGAGGCGAAGGTTCACGTGATGTCCCATGCGCTGCACTACGGGACTTCCGTATTTGAAGGCATCCGTTGCTACGACTCTCACAAGGGACCGGTGGTGTTCCGTCACCGTGAACATATGCAGCGTTTGCATGACTCAGCAAAAATCTATCGTTTCCCGGTTTCTCAGAGCGTTGATGAGCTGATGGAAGCCTGCCGTGAAGTCATTCGTAAAAACAGTCTGACCAGCGCCTATATCCGCCCGTTAGTTTTTGTCGGCGACGTGGGCATGGGCGTCAACCCGCCTCCGGGCTATAGCACTGACGTGATCATCGCGGCGTTCCCGTGGGGCGCCTACCTGGGTGCCGAAGCGCTGGATCAGGGGATCGATGCGATGGTTTCTTCCTGGAATCGCGCAGCGCCGAACACCATTCCGACCGCGGCCAAAGCCGGCGGTAACTATCTCTCTTCGCTGCTGGTCGGCAGCGAAGCGCGTCGTCATGGCTATCAGGAAGGTATCGCGCTGGACGTGAACGGCTATATCTCTGAAGGCGCCGGTGAAAACCTGTTTGAAGTGAAGGATGGCGTGCTGTTTACCCCGCCGTTCACCTCCTCCGCGCTGCCGGGCATCACCCGCGACGCGATCATCAAGCTGGCGAAAGAGCTGGGTCTGGAAGTGCGCGAACAGGTATTGTCCCGCGAGTCCCTGTACCTGGCCGACGAAGTATTTATGTCCGGCACGGCTGCAGAGATTACGCCGGTGCGCAGCGTTGATGGTATTCAGGTGGGCGAAGGCCGCTGCGGCCCGGTCACCAAACGCATTCAGCAAGCATTCTTTGGCCTCTTCACCGGTGAAACCGAGGATAAATGGGGCTGGTTGGATCAGGTTAATAACTAAGTATAAAAAGATGGGGCGGCACGCAACGCCCCATTTAACAGACACTGGGAGTAACTAAAGCATGCCTAAGTACCGTTCCGCCACAACCACTCACGGCCGTAATATGGCGGGTGCCCGCGCGCTGTGGCGCGCCACTGGAATGACCGACGATGATTTCGGTAAGCCGATTATCGCCGTGGTGAACTCTTTCACCCAGTTCGTGCCGGGCCACGTTCACCTGCGCGATCTCGGCAAACTGGTTGCTGAGCAAATCGAAGCCGCTGGCGGCGTCGCTAAAGAATTCAACACCATTGCGGTGGATGATGGGATCGCGATGGGGCACGGGGGTATGCTTTATTCACTGCCATCCCGCGAACTGATCGCCGACTCGGTTGAGTATATGGTTAACGCCCACTGTGCTGATGCAATGGTCTGTATCTCCAACTGCGACAAAATCACCCCGGGGATGTTAATGGCGTCTCTGCGCCTGAATATTCCGGTCATTTTTGTTTCCGGCGGTCCGATGGAAGCCGGGAAAACTAAACTGTCCGATCAAATCATTAAACTCGACCTCGTTGACGCGATGATTCAGGGCGCTGACCCGAAAGTCTCCGACGATCAGAGTCATCAGGTTGAGCGTTCCGCCTGCCCGACGTGCGGCTCTTGTTCGGGAATGTTCACCGCGAACTCCATGAACTGCCTGACCGAAGCGCTGGGCCTGTCGCAGCCGGGCAACGGCTCGCTGCTGGCGACTCACGCCGATCGTAAACAGCTGTTCCTCAATGCGGGCTCACGTATCGTTGAGCTGACTAAACGCTATTACGAGCAGGACGATGCCTCTGCGCTGCCGCGTAATATCGCCAATAAGGCGGCGTTTGAAAACGCCATGACGCTGGATATCGCCATGGGCGGTTCCACCAATACCGTACTGCATCTGCTGGCGGCGGCGCAGGAAGCGGAAATCGACTTCACCATGAGCGATATCGATAAACTTTCCCGCAAAGTGCCGCAGCTGTGTAAGGTCGCGCCAAGTACGCAGAAATATCATATGGAAGACGTGCATCGCGCGGGCGGCGTATTGGGTATTTTAGGTGAACTGGATCGTGCCGGGCTGCTGAACCGCGATGTGAAAAACGTGCTTGGTTTGTCCCTGCCGCAGACGCTGGAGCAGTACGATATCACCGTCACGCAGGATGAAGCGGTTAAGAAGATGTTCCGCGCTGGCCCTGCGGGTATCCGCACAACGCAGGCTTTCTCTCAGAACTGCCGTTGGGACACCCTGGATGACGATCGCGCAGAAGGCTGTATCCGCTCGCTGGAACATGCTTACAGCAAGGACGGCGGTCTGGCGGTTCTGTACGGCAACTTTGCCGAGAACGGCTGTATCGTGAAAACCGCCGGCGTTGACGACAGCATCCTCAAATTTACCGGCCCGGCGAAGGTATACGAAAGCCAGGACGCGGCTGTGGATGCGATCCTAGGCGGTAAGGTGGTCGCCGGTGACGTAGTCGTCATCCGCTATGAAGGGCCGAAAGGCGGGCCGGGGATGCAGGAGATGCTCTACCCGACGACCTTCCTGAAATCAATGGGCCTGGGTAAAGCCTGTGCGCTGATTACCGACGGGCGCTTCTCCGGCGGTACTTCAGGTCTCTCTATTGGTCACGTTTCTCCGGAAGCGGCCAGCGGTGGCAATATCGCGATCATTGAAGATGGCGACATGATTGCTATCGATATCCCGAACCGCGGTATTCAGCTGCAGCTAAGCGATGCCGAGATTGCGGCACGCCGCGAAGCTCAGGAAGCGCGCGGTGATAAAGCATGGACGCCGAAAGATCGCGAGCGTCAGGTTTCCTTTGCCCTTCGCGCCTATGCCAGCCTGGCAACCAGCGCCGACAAAGGCGCGGTGCGCGATAAATCGAAACTTGGGGGTTAATGATGGCCGAGTCTCAACCCCTGTCCGCCGCCCCCGAGGGGGCGGAATACCTCAGAGCGGTACTGCGCGCGCCGGTATACGAAGCCGCGCAGATCACGCCGCTGCAAAAAATGGAAAAGCTCTCGTCGCGCCTCGATAACGTTGTGCTGGTGAAGCGTGAAGACCGTCAGCCGGTGCACAGCTTTAAGCTGCGCGGAGCCTACGCGATGATGGCGGGCCTGACGGAAGAGCAAAAATCGCATGGCGTGATTACCGCTTCGGCGGGTAATCATGCGCAGGGCGTGGCTTTCTCGGCATCTCGCCTGGGCGTGAAGGCGCTCATCGTCATGCCAACCGCCACCGCGGATATCAAAGTTGATGCGGTGCGCGGCTTCGGCGGTGAAGTGCTGCTGCACGGCGCGAATTTCGATGAAGCCAAAGCCAAAGCCATCGAGCTGGCGCAGCAGCAGGGGTTCACCTGGGTTCCGCCCTTCGACCATCCGATGGTGATTGCCGGGCAGGGGACGCTGGCGCTGGAGCTGCTGCAGCAGGATGCCCATATCGATCGCGTATTTGTCCCGGTCGGCGGCGGCGGTCTCGCGGCCGGCGTAGCGGTGCTGATCAAACAGCTGATGCCGCAGATTAAAGTCATTGCGGTTGAGGCCGAGGATTCTGCCTGTCTGAAAGCCGCGCTGGATGCGGGTCATCCGGTCGATTTACCCCGCGTTGGGCTTTTTGCAGAAGGCGTGGCGGTGAAACGCATCGGCGATGAGACTTTCCGTCTCTGCCAGGAGTATCTCGACGACATCGTTACCGTCGATAGCGATGCCATCTGCGCGGCGATGAAAGACCTGTTTGAAGATGTGCGTGCGGTAGCAGAACCTTCCGGGGCGCTGGCGCTGGCGGGGATGAAAAAATATATCGCTCAGCATAATATTCGCGGCGAACGCCTGGCGCACGTACTTTCGGGCGCGAACGTCAACTTCCACGGCCTGCGCTACGTTTCCGAACGCTGCGAGCTGGGGGAACAGCGCGAAGCGCTGCTGGCGGTCACCATTCCGGAAGAGAAGGGCAGCTTCCTCAAGTTCTGCCAGCTGCTGGGCGGCCGTTCGGTGACCGAGTTCAACTACCGCTTCGCGGATGCGAAAAATGCCTGCATTTTTGTCGGCGTGCGCCTGAGCCGGGGGCTGGAAGAGCGGAAAGAGATCCTCAACCTGCTGCACGACGGTGGCTACAGCGTAGTGGATCTCTCCGACGATGAAATGGCCAAGCTACACGTGCGCTACATGGTCGGCGGGCGTCCGTCTCAGCCGCTGCAGGAGCGTTTGTTCAGCTTCGAGTTTCCGGAATCGCCCGGCGCGCTGCTGAAGTTCCTGCATACGCTGGGCACCCACTGGAACATCTCTCTGTTCCACTATCGCAGTCACGGTACCGATTACGGCCGCGTGCTGGCGGCATTCGAACTGGGCGATCACGAGCCTGACTTCGAAACCCGCTTGCATGAGCTGGGCTACGATTGCCATGATGAGAGCAATAATCCAGCGTTCAGGTTCTTCCTCGCCGGTTAAGAAGCGCTGTGCTTGTCAGGCCTGTGGTCGGGCTGCAGGCCTGAGCAGGCCCGGCATTAGTGGCCAGGCAGCAAATTCCAGAACGCATTAATCAGCGGCTCATGCAGCCGCTTTTTTGGCGCGCAGACGCCCAGCTCAAACGGGGTTTTCTCGTCGCTACGCTCCAGAATCATCACGCGATTGCGCACTGGCTCAGGGCTGTTTTCCAGCACCACCTCCGGCAGCAGCGCGACGCCGCAGCCGAGCGCCACCATGGAGACCATGGCTTCATGCCCGCCCACCGTGGCGTAAATTGACGGATTACTGATTTTATGGCGGCGAAACCATAGCTCAATGCGGCGACGCACGGGCCCCTGGTCGGCCATAATAAAGGGTACCGTTGCCCAGTCAGGCTTCTCCACTGAGACCTGGTTACGAACCGGACAAGGCAGCGCCGGGGCGATCAGCACCACCGCCAGATTCTCCAGCATGGAAAAAGCCACCGCGCCGGGCAGCGTTTCCGGTTTTCCGGCAATCGCCAGATCGGCCTCACCCGTCACCACTTTTTCCATCGCATCAGCGGCATCGCCGGTGGTGAGCTTTATTTCCACCGAGGGATGCTCGGCGCGGAAACGATCGAGAATCGGCGGCAGATGACTGTAGGCGGCGGTCACCGAACAGAAGATATGCAGTTCGCCCGACAGCGACGGACCTTGCTGATCGATAGTGTGGCGCAGCTGCTGATACTGCAACAGCGTCTGCTGGGCAAAGGTGCGGAGCTCTTCTCCCGCTTCGGTAAGCGTTACCGTGCGGTTATCGCGGACAAACAGCGGCTGCCCGAGGTCTTCTTCCAGGCGCTGAATTTGTCGGGAAAGCGTGGAGGGGCTGACGTGCATCGCCCGCGCGCTGCGGCCAAAATGGCGGCTTTCAGCCAGATGCAGGAAGGTTTTCAGATCGCGTAAATCCACCGGCGGCACTCCACGATTTTACATTGCAGAAATTGCAACGTGACGTTGTGAATATATCAATTTCCGCAATAAATTTCCTGTTGTAATGTGGGTACATTCTCGCTGAAACGCGAACCGAACAAAATAAGACACACAACATCACGAGGTATCACCATGGCTAACTACTTTAATACACTGAACCTGCGCCAGCAGCTGGCGCAGCTGGGCAAATGTCGCTTTATGGGTCGCGACGAATTCGCCGATGGCGCAAGCTACCTTCAGGGTAAAAAAGTGGTCATCGTCGGCTGTGGCGCTCAGGGCCTGAACCAGGGTCTGAACATGCGCGACTCCGGTCTGGATATCTCCTACGCGCTGCGTAAAGAAGCGATTGCCGAAAAGCGCGCATCATGGCGCAAAGCAACCGAAAACGGCTTCAAGGTGGGTACCTACGAAGAGCTGATCCCGCAGGCCGATCTGGTGGTTAACCTGACGCCGGACAAACAGCACTCTGACGTTGTACGTTCCGTTCAGCCGCTGATGAAAGACGGCGCGGCGCTGGGCTACTCTCACGGCTTCAACATCGTGGAAGTTGGCGAGCAGATCCGTAAAGATATCACCGTCGTGATGGTGGCGCCGAAGTGCCCGGGTACCGAAGTACGTGAAGAGTACAAACGCGGTTTCGGCGTTCCGACCCTGATCGCGGTTCACCCGGAAAACGATCCGAAAGGCGAAGGTATGGCCATCGCTAAAGCCTGGGCTGCGGCGACCGGCGGTCACCGTGCGGGCGTGCTGGAATCGTCCTTCGTTGCCGAAGTGAAATCCGACCTGATGGGCGAGCAGACCATCCTCTGCGGTATGCTGCAGGCCGGTTCTCTGCTGTGCTTCGATAAGCTGGTGGAAGAGGGTACCGACCCGGCATACGCCGAAAAACTGATTCAGTTCGGCTGGGAAACCATCACCGAAGCGCTGAAGCAGGGCGGTATCACTCTGATGATGGATCGCCTGTCTAACCCGGCTAAGCTGCGTGCTTACGCGCTGTCCGAACAGCTGAAAGAAATTATGGCGCCGCTGTTCCAGAAGCATATGGATGACATCATCTCCGGTGAATTCTCCTCCGGCATGATGGCTGACTGGGCCAACGACGATAAAAAACTGCTGACCTGGCGTGAAGAGACCGGCAAAACCGCGTTCGAAACCGCACCGCAGTTTGAAGGTAAAATTGGCGAGCAGGAGTACTTCGATAAAGGCGTTCTGATGATCGCAATGGTGAAAGCGGGCGTTGAGCTGGCGTTTGAAACCATGGTGGATTCCGGCATCATCGAAGAGTCCGCTTACTACGAATCACTGCACGAGCTGCCGCTGATCGCCAACACCATCGCTCGTAAGCGTCTGTACGAAATGAACGTGGTTATCTCCGATACCGCTGAATACGGTAACTACCTGTTCTCTTACGCTTGCGTACCGCTGCTGAAAGAGTTCATGACCACCCTGCAGACCGGCGACCTGGGCAAAGCGATTGCCGAAGGCGCGGTAGACAACGCTCAGCTGCGCGACGTGAACGAAGCTATTCGCAGCCACGCTATCGAGCAGGTTGGTAAGAAACTGCGCGGCTATATGACCGACATGAAACGCATTGCGGTAGCGGGCTAATTCCCCGTCGTCTTTCAACTTGCAGATGCGTTGGCTGCGTTCGTACACCCCAGTCACATAGTTATCTATGCTCCTGGGGCTGTACTCACTTGCCGCCTTCCTGCAAGCTGAAATCCTTAGGGGAAAGCTGTGAGATAAAAAACCGGTGCAAATAAGACACCGGTTTTTTTATTTGCGGTACAGCACCTTGATGATGTGATAACCAAACTGGGTGTGCAGCGGGCCGGTTGGCTCCAGCTCCGGGCAGGAGAAGACGACTTTATCAAACGCCGGCACCATCTGACCCTGGCGGAATTCACCTAAATCGCCGCCGCGTTTGCCTGACGGGCAGATCGAGTGCTTCTTCGCCAGTTTGCCGAAATCGGCGCCGTTTTTAATTTGCTCCAGAAGATCCAGTGCCAGCTGCTCTTCTTTAACCAGAATATGCAGTGCTGCTGCCGTTTTTGCCATGATCGTACCTTGAGTGAGTGGGGGACAAACCAGGGCGCAATAGTAGCATGGGCTAGCGGCGATACAGCACCTTAATGATGTGGTAGCCGAACTTGGTTTTGACCGGTCCATATGGCTTTAGCAGCGGGCAGCTGAAGACCGCTTTATCGAACGGCCCGACCATAACGCCTTGATTAAACTCCCCGAGATCGCCGCCGTTGCGTCCGGATGGGCACTTTGAATAGCGCTTTGCCAGATGATCGAAGCTCACGCCACGTTCCAGTTTGGCGAGGATCTCTTGCGCCAGCTTCTCTTCTTTTACCAGGATATGCAGGGCTGCTGCGCTCTTTGCCATTATTTTGCTCTCATGTCTCAAAGATATCCCGTTACTTTACCATCCGCTTTGGTCGTGGACCTATACTCTTCGCCATCGCGGGACAGGTGTCTCGCCTGATAGACGGAAGCGGGAGATGGGCAACACTTTTCTTCGGCGTTTTCCTTCTGGCCGGGGACAGCCGTCCTGTCCTTATCGTCGTGGAGCGAGATAACATGGATACAATGAAAAAACCTGAATTTTCAGTCGGCTGGCTTTCCGGGCTGAGCGAGATTGTGCGCGATCCGCTGCTCTATGAATTACTGAAATATTGTCCTCTGGAGATCATGCGGCGCTGGCGCTTCGAAGACATTCCGCGCGGTGATTTTATCTGCCGACAGGGGGAAGTGTGCCAGCGTTTTTCGCTGATTATCGCCGGTGAGGTAGACGTTTTCTATGAGGCTGAAGACGGGCGCCGCTACCGCCAGGCCCGCTACCGTAAAGGCGACATGGTGGGCGAACTCGAGATCTTTGAGTCGCGTCATTACATCTGCTCGGTGGTGGCGGTGGACCATGTGCAGCTCCTGAGCCTGTCGCAGGAACATTTCTGCCGCTGGCTGGCGCTGGATAACCACTTTAACCAGCGGATGCTGCGCTTCTTTAGCCAGCAATATTATCAGCTATCGAAAAAGGCCAGCAGCGACAATCTCTACTCGCTGCATCAGCGGGTGTGTCAGGCGCTATGGCTGCGTTATCAACAGGATGGCGCGAATGAAATCTTGCTGGATAAGCAGAATCTCAGTCAGGAGTTCGCGGCGACGACCCGCAGCATTAACCGTATTTTGCATGACCTGAAAGCGCTACAGATTATTGATACCGATGGTGAACGCATTGTGTTGTTAGCTCCTGAAAAACTGAAGCAGGAGGCTGATATCGGATAACCGCAAGAGAAGGAGGCGGGAGAATGTCGCTGCAACCCCATATCCAGTTAAGCAAAGAGATGACCGGCGCGCGGTACGCGCTGCTGCCGGGCGACCCGCAGCGGGTCGACCGCATCGTCAATTTTCTTGATAATCCACAGCGGCTCGGTCAGAACCGGGAGTTTCGCGCCGCGCGCGGCTGGTATCAGGGCATCGAGATTTTGGTGCTCTCCACCGGTATCGGCGGACCCTCCACGGCGATCGCCATTGAAGAACTGCGCCAGATTGGCGTAACAACCCTGATTCGTATCGGCAGCTGCGGCGCATTGCAGGATAATCTTGCGCTCGGCGATGTGATTATCGCTCACGCTGCGGTGATGGATGATGGTACCAGCCGAACCTATGCGCCGGCGGGCTATCCGGCCTGCGCCGACCCGCTGCTGACCTGGGAACTGGTGGCGCAGGCGCGGCAAATGAACATCCCCGCCGCGTGCGGGCTGGTGCGCAGCCACGACAGTTTCTATACCGATCGTGAGGCGGAACTGGATGCGCAGTGGTCGGCGCGAGGCGTTCTGGGTGCTGATATGGAGAGCGCCGCTCTGATGACTATCGGCGCGCTGCGCGGCCTACGTACGGCATCATTACTCAACGTGGTTGTTGCCCACAACGGTTGCCTGGATAGCAGCATCAATGATTATGTCCAGCAGGAGGCGCTGTGCCAGCAGGGCGAAGAACGGCAAATTACCCTGGCGCTGCGCGCCATTTATTCCGCTAGCCAGCAAGGAGGTCTGTGATGGACTTTTTTAGCATTAACAATGTGATGGTCAACATTCCTCTCGGCGAAGGCGGTTATGCGCTATCGTGGATTGAGGCTATCGGTACCGTATTCGGCCTGCTGTGCATCTGGTGCGCCAGCCGGGAAAAAATCATCAACTATCTGTTTGGCCTGATTAACGTCACGCTGTTTGCGGCGATCTTTTTCCAGATCCAGCTCTATGCCAGCCTGCTGCTGCAGGTCTTTTTCTTCGCTGCTAATATTTACGGCTGGTACGCGTGGAGCCGGCAAAACGAGGCGCAGGAGGCCGCGCTCAAGGTACGCTGGCTTTCCCGTCAGCAAACGCTGGCGCTGGGCGGCGTCTGCGCGGTGGCGATTGTGCTGATGACGCTGTTTATCGATCCGGTGTTCGCGACGCTCACTCGTATCATGATTGCTCTGCTGCAAACGTTCGGTATGCAGGTCGCGATGCCCGACCTCCAGCCCGACGCCTTCCCGTTCTGGGATTCCACCATGCTGGTGTTGTCGATTGCCGCCATGGTGCTGATGACGCGTAAATTCGTCGAAAATTGGCTGCTGTGGGTGGTTATCGACGTGATTAGCGTGGTTATCTACGCGGTACAGGGCGTTTACGCCATGTCGCTTGAGTATGTCCTGCTGACGGCGATCGCGGTAATGGGCTCATACAGCTGGATCAAAAGCGCACAGCGTAACGGCTATACGCCGCTTGCCGCGGCCGCATCCTGATTGACCGATTTCCAGGCTGCCTGAATGGGCAGCCTGTTGCTCTCTGTGCCCCTCTTTCTGCTACAATCCCCACCCCGTTCGAAGATTGAGCAAAAGACTCCCATGCGTTTAAATCCTGGCCAACAACAAGCCGTCGAATTCGTTACCGGACCGTGCCTGGTGCTGGCGGGTGCCGGTTCCGGTAAGACCCGCGTGATTACCAATAAAATCGCCCACCTGATCCGCGGCTGCGGCTATCAGGCGCGTCATATCGCGGCGGTCACCTTTACCAACAAGGCGGCGCGCGAAATGAAAGAGCGCGTCGGGCAAACGCTGGGACGCAAAGAGGCGCGCGGCCTGATGATTTCCACCTTCCACACGCTGGGGCTGGATATCATCAAACGCGAATACGCCGCGTTAGGGATGAAATCAAACTTCTCGCTGTTCGACGATACCGACCAGGTGGCGCTGTTAAAAGAGCTCACCGAAGGGCTGATCGAAGACGATAAAGTGGTGCTTCAGCAGCTGATCTCGACGATCTCCAACTGGAAAAACGATCTGCAAACCCCTGCCCAGGCCGCCGCTGGGGCGAAAGGGGAGCGGGATCGGATCTTTGCTCACTGCTACGGGCTGTACGACGCGCACATGAAAGCCTGCAACGTACTCGACTTTGACGATCTGATCCTGCTGCCAACGCTGCTGCTGCAGCGCAACGAAGAGGTGCGGGAGCGCTGGCAGAATAAGATTCGCTATCTGCTGGTGGATGAATACCAGGACACCAACACCAGCCAGTACGAGCTGGTGAAACTGCTGGTGGGACAGCGGGCGCGCTTTACCGTGGTCGGCGATGACGATCAGTCGATCTACTCCTGGCGCGGCGCGCGGCCGCAGAACCTGGTCCTGCTAAGCCAGGATTTCCCGGCGCTGCAGGTGATCAAGCTGGAGCAAAACTACCGTTCTTCCGGGCGCATCCTGAAGGCGGCTAACATCCTGATTGCCAATAACCCACACGTTTTCGAGAAGCGTCTGTTTTCCGAACTGGGCTATGGCGTAGAGCTGAAGGTGCTCTCTGCCAATAACGAAGACCATGAGGCGGAGCGCGTTGCCGGTGAACTGATCGCGCATCACTTTATTAATAAAACCGCCTATAAGGACTACGCGATTCTGTATCGCGGCAACCATCAGTCGCGGGTTTTTGAAAAGATGCTGATGCAGAACCGCATCCCGTACAAAATTTCCGGCGGCACGTCGTTCTTTTCCCGCCCGGAAATTAAAGACCTGCTGGCCTATCTGCGCGTGCTGACTAATCCCGATGATGACAGCGCTTTCATGCGCATCGTTAATACGCCAAAGCGTGAAATCGGTTCGGCGACGCTGAAAAAGCTGGGTGAATGGGCGATGGGGCGCAATAAAAGCATGTTTACCGCCAGCTTCGATATGGGCCTGACCCAGACCCTGAACGGGCGCGGCTATGAGTGTTTGACCCGCTTTACCCACTGGCTGCGGGAGATCCAGCAGCTTTCAGAGCGTGAACCGATTGCCGCCGTCCGCGATCTGATCCGCGGCGTGGATTATGAATCCTGGCTCTATGAGACCTCGCCCAGCCCGAAAGCCGCCGAAATGCGGATGAAAAACGTCAATACGCTGTTCACGTGGATGACTGAAATGCTCGAAGGCAGCGAGATCGATGAACCGATGACGCTCACTCAGGTCGTTACCCGCTTTACCCTGCGCGATATGATGGAGCGCGGCGAGTCGGATGAGGAGACGGATCAGGTGCAGCTGATGACGCTTCACGCGTCAAAGGGGCTGGAATTCCCATATGTCTACCTGGTTGGTATGGAAGAGGGGCTGCTGCCGCACCAGAGCAGCATTGATGAAGACAACGTCGATGAAGAGCGCCGTCTTGCCTACGTAGGTATCACCCGCGCGCAGAAAGAGCTGACTTTTACCCTGTGCAAAGAGCGCCGTCAGTACGGCGAGCTGGTGCGACCGGAGCCGAGCCGTTTTCTGCTGGAACTGCCGCAGGACGACCTGATTTGGGAACAGGAGCGCAAAGTGATTTCGCCGGAAGAGCGCATGCATAAAGGCCAGGCGAACGTCGCCAACATCCGGGCGATGCTGGCGAAAGCGCGTAAATAGCGGCTAGCGGCTGTTTTGCTGTTGAATCTGGAACTGACGTAGCGCTTTGCGACCGGGTGCGCCGTCTGAACCGGGTTGACTGATGACAATGGCCGCCACTTCATTGCCCAGCCGCGTTGCCTGCTGCAAATCCATTCCACAGGCCAGCCCGGCGATCGTACCGGCACAGTGGCTGTCTCCTGCGGCAATCGTGTCGTGGACCTTCACGCGGCAGGCCGGAATATGCTGCGGTGCTGCGTCAGGTTCAACCACCCATGCGCCATCCTTATCAAACCGACAGATCGCCCGAATATGCCAGTCGCTGGCGAGCCGTGAGGCGGCATCAAGGGTCGCGCTATCCAAATCGTATAAACGCGCGCACAGCACGCTGAGTTCATCGCGATTCAGGGTGAGCAGGGGGCGTTTGCGCAGCAGCGCCTGGATAAAGTGAATATCCAGGTCGCACAGACGCGGGCCAAAATCGACGAACAGCGTTTTATCTTCCGTCTGGGCAAGGATCCACTGGCGCAGCGCTTCGCTGGCCAGTTCGTATCCCGAGACGTAAATAATCGCCTCCTTCGGCAGCGGTATTTGCGCTAATAGTTCATCAGTCCAGTGCTGTTCGCAGCCCTCAATGGTGATAAACGTCCGCTCTTTGCTGGCTTCGACAAGAGCCAGACACCAGCCGTTATCGTGGGTGGGATGGCGCAAGAGGACGGGCAAGTTTTCCAGCGCCATTTTTTGCGCAACGGCCTGCCCCCAATCGCCATTGCCTACCGGTATGGCGTTAATGGGAAACAGTTCGAGGCGCGAGAGCGCGCGGGCGACGTTGAACGCGCAGCCGCCAATCTGCCGTCCGCCGTCGCGGGCGGAGACATCGCTACCGCTTTGCGGCAGCGCATCGAGATGGAGAATAATGTCGCCAAAAGCGGCGCCGATAACCACGATCGGCCGCTGAGGCGATAGCAGGTCAGCGCTGATTGTCACGGCAGGCCCCCTTTCTCGTTCCGAAGGCGAGATACAGCGCCAGGCTCAGAATAAAAGAGACGAATAACCCGAGGCTGGAGTCCGCGAAAATACCGACCGCGAAAGGTCCGTCGATAAAACCGGTTTTAGAGACCATCAATCCTGCCAGCGCACCGACAATCCAGCAGCCCAGCGCGGTACGGTTTGCGCCGCTCTCCCTGAATAAATCAGCTTCAGGATATCCGGCACGGCGGCGCAGCCGATAAAAATCGACCATAAAGATGGCGGCCCAGGCGGCCAGAAATACGCCGCAGAAAATCAAAAACGCGATGAACGGCCCGAGAAAATCTTTCGAGACAAACAGCACGTAGAGGGCAATCCCCAGCACCAGCACGGCGTCGAGGGCCACGGCGGAACGCTGCTGTAGCTTAATCCCCATGCTTAACAGGTTAAGGCTGGCGGAATAGAGGCTCAACACGGCGATGGTCACGACCCCGGCGGTAGCCGCGGCCAGATAGGGGATAGCCATCCACGAAGGCAGCAGTTTACCGATCGCTGAAATGGGGTTCTCGCTGGAGGCCAGATCGGGGATCTGCGCGGTAAGCAGTATTCCGGTGAGCATCAGCAACAGAAGCGGGAGGGCGGCGCCGCTGACCACGGCGAGAAAAATAGGCTTTTCCCCGGAGTCAGGGCGCTGATCGCGGCTATAGTCGGCGCCGGCGATAGCCCAGCTGATGCCGGTGCCCGCGGCAATAATAGACACGGCCGGCAGAAAGCCGGTCAGCCAGCTGCCTGAAGGCAGCGCGAGGATGGCCTGCCAGTCCGCGGTGAAGAGTAAATAGATCACCACCAGCAGCGTCATGGCGCCAAAGATCCGGGTGATCCATTTTTGCATCATCAGCACGGCGTTTTGCCCGAGCACGCTGACCAGTACGGTCAGCCCGCCAAACAAGAAAAGCGACAGCGCGGTGGTGGTCAGACTCTCTTCAAAACCCATGGCGGCAAACAGCGCGACGAGGGTGAGCGTGCCGGTAATGATATTGACCGCTTCCCAGCCCATCAAATTCACCCAACAGAAGCTGGTGGGGGCGATATTACCGCGTTTGCCAAAAATGACGCGGGAGAGGGTTAGCGTCGTCGTACGACCAATTTTCCCGGCGATGCTGGTGATGCCGACCAGCGCAAAGGAGGCGACGCCCGCCACGGCGGCAAGAATCGCCTGCCAGAATGAGAGGCCGAACGACACAATCACCGCGCCGTAAACGACGCCAAGAATGCCAATATTCGCGGCGCACCAGACGAAAAACAGCTGGACCGGTTTCTGGGTCTGGTGGACCGGGGGGACCAGACCGATCCCTAATTCTGCCATTCCGGGATCTGCCGCCTGGATATTTCCATCGTATGAAGCTTTGCTGTCCATAGTGATACCCTCTGTGAATTATGCGAAGCGGTAGCCTGCAAGCCGCTGTGCGTAAGGCGCGAAGTCGATGCTGTTGGCCTGCTTAATCCGTTGTATATGTTCTTCAGGAAAAGCCTCTATGCCATGAAGCGCGCCGCAGATGGCGGTGGCCATCGCGCCAATGGTGTCGGTGTCGCCGCCTAAATTGGCTGCCAGCATAGCGCATTTCATAGGCTGCGTTTTTGCCAGCTCAACCAGAGCAATCGCTGCGGGGACGGACTCGATAATATCCATACCGGCGCCGATGTCCTCATAAATCCGTTCAATACCCGTCAGATGGTCAGTCTCCCCGGCGATCGTTTCCAGCGCCAGGTGGATACGGTTTCCCAGTAGTGGACTAAAAGTGGACTCATAATGGCGCTGCGTCTCATTGGCGAGCGACGCCAGCTCCGTTTTGATTAACGGCCATTCGGCCCCTTCAATGGCGCGGCCGATCGCCCAGGCAATGACCACCGCGCCGGCGATAGCGATGTCTGATTTATGCGTCGGCAGGCAGGATAGCCGCACTTGCTCAATGAAAAACGTTCTGTCCCCGGTGGGCAGTAGACAGCCCATCGGCGCTACGCGCATTGCCGCGCCGTTGGTTACGCCGTTGGCCGCGATCTCCTCCAGCGGCTGCCCCTGTTCAAGCGCGATCAGGGAAGCCTTCGAGGTCGGGCCAAGAATATTTTTTTCAAAGGCCTGACAGCGTCTGGCCCACAGCAGAATATGCCTGGCGATGACCAGTGGATCGGTCACGCCGTTGGTTTCATTCAGGGCATCCATGAGTGCGATGCACTGATGGGTATCATCGGTGAACTCAGCGGCGCGAAATTCGCAGGCCGCAATATTCTCTTTCGGACCGGGGAGGAAGCGCTCAATCCAGCCAAAATGGTTAATAATTCGGCGCTTAGGCCACAGTTCGGAAGGCATACCCATCGCATCACCGATGGCTTGCCCATAAAGGCAGCCGAGGATGCGGTTTTCGGTGGTATAGGTAGGGTGAATAGCAGACATCATCGGCTCCCTGGAAGAAATGAATAAAAGTTATACTAAAAGTAGATCCAGATTAAGTCCAGTTAAAGTCCTTTGTGGCCATGCTGTGATCGAAGACGCATTCTGAAAGAAAAGTGAGAAGCTAAAAAAGGGTGGGGAGACGTTATGAGGGGGCTATTGATTCCAGTATGGATCCACTATGATAAATCCACTGCCACTGAATTCCGGAAGACTACGACATTATGCCGCAATCGCTGCTTGAGTATATAAAAGGGCGTCTGAATGCAGAGGCTCCCGCGCCGCTTTATATTCAACTTAAACAAGCTATTGAAGCGGCAATGACCGAGCGGTTGCTGACGCACGGCAGCATCCTGCCTTCCGAACGCAAAATGTCGCAGACGCTTGAGCTATCGCGCGTGACGGTCGTGAAGGCGCTTGATGCGCTGCTGGAGGCCGGGCTGGTTATTAAACGCCACGGAAAAGGGACTGAGGTGAATCTGCCGGTAAGCTATAACCTTGCCAGCGGCGGATTTTCTGCCCAGCTACAAAATTCAGGCACGGTGTCCAACCGATGGCTGGTGAGGGAAAAGCTGGCGGCGGATGATTTTCTGGCCCGTGAGCTGGAGATCGCGGTCGGCGATCGGGTGGCGAAAATCAAACGCGTCCGTCTGGTCGATGCCCTCCCGGTGTCTATCGAAACCATGTTTATCCCCGAGCGTTTCTTACCCCGCCCGGATCTACTTGAAGGTTCGCTGTACGCGCACTGGGCGGAAAATGATATTTATCCCGATCTTCAGGATTACTCACTGACGGTGCATATTCCTTCGGCGGAAGAGCTGAATTTGCTCGACCTGCCGCAAGGCGTGCCATTGATGAAAATTACGCTGAAAAGCCGCAATGCTCAGGGAGAGGTGCTTGAGTACGGAACCGCATTCTGCCTGAGCAATTACTTTAATTTTGATTTCAGAGTGAAGCTGCAATAAGCGCTTTGGCATGGCCGGTGTATAAAACCCGCCATCGCTTTATGCGAGAGCGGATCGTAGCCGACTACTGCTCGGTAAGCCGCAGCGGCCAGTGAACGTAGCTCTGCCACTGGCACTCCTGTTCGACCATTTCCCGGCCCAGCGGATGATTCTCCAGCCAGCCCTGCGGCAGCGTTAACGTCAAATTTTCATCTTCGGCAGCCAGCGTAAGCATCGGCAGCAGATCGTCGCGTCGGCGGCTGGCAAACAGAATCGCCAGACGCAGCAGACGGCACATATGCTCCGCGACTCGCGGAGGCACCGCGTTTTGTTGATGAATGGATGAAAGGTCGACGGCGTTGGTTTGGTTTAACAGCAGCGTCGCCAGCAGCTTCTTTTGTGCGGGGGTAAAGCCGGGCAGGTCAAGATTGCGCACCAGCCAGGCGGCGTGCAGGGGGGCCTGCTTGTACTCCACGCTCAGACCAATTTCATGCAGCTGGCAGGCACTTTGCAGCAAATCGAAGCATAGCGGCTCAATTTCCCAGCTGTTTTCCACCTGATGAACGAAATGGGCGGCCAGTTGGGCAACGCGCTGTGCCTGTTCAGTATCAACCAGAAACCGGCGCTGAATATTGCGTAAGGTACGACTGCGAATATCCTGATCGATCGACAGGTGCAGCATGCCGTAGACCAGACCTTCACGCAGCGCGCCGCCGGCGAGCGTCATACACTGAATATTCAGCTCGCTGAAGATGGCCATAAGAATCGCCAGCCCGCTGGGAAAGACGAGCGCCCGTTCAAGCGTCAGGCCTTCGATCTCCAGCTCCTCCAGACGACCGCACTGAATCGCGCGCTGTTTGAGCTGCTGTAGCTTGGCTAAGGTGATGCGTTCATCCATCCCTTGCGCCATCATGATTTCCTGTAACGCCTGAACCGTACCGGATGCCCCGACGCACACTTTCCAGCCGTGATAGCGCAGCACATCGGCGACGGGACGCAAAACTTCACGCGCTGCGGTTTCGGCCTGGTCAAAGTTCTCTTTGGTCAGGCTGCGATCGGCAAAGTAGCGTTCCAGCCAGGTCACGCAGCCCATGGACAGGCTGAAAAGCGAGGTGGTTTGCGCGCCGGTACCGGTAACCAGTTCGGTGCTGGCGCCGCCAATATCCACGACCAGACGCTGATCTGCGCCGCCTGTTGTATGCGCAACGCCCTGATAAATGAGGCGCGCTTCCTCTTCACCGCTGATAACCTGAACCGCGCAGCCGAGGATTTCCCGCGCTTTCTCCAGAAACTCACCGGCGTTAACCGCCAGGCGCAGCGTTGCTGTGGCGACCACGCGGATTTGCGTCGGGGGGATATCCTGCAAACGCTCGGCAAACAGGCGTAAACATTGCCAGCCGCGCTCCATGGCTTCTGCCGAGAGCGTATTGTCGCCGCTGAGGCCAGCGGCCAGACGGACCTTGCGTTTGATACGACTCAGGGTCTGGATGCTTCCGGCAACCTCGCGTACAACCAACATATGAAAGCTATTGGAGCCAAGATCGATAGCGGCATAGAGCGAGGTGGAGCTCATACACTTCATCCTTCAAGTTGCCTCTGTGTTGGCTGCGTTCTCTTACCCGAATCACTTACCAGCGTCAGCTCGCCGCGATTCGCTTTCCTGCGGCCTTGATGCAACTTGAATGATTTTGTGTATGGCATAGTGCTTTAACCTGAACGACGACGATTACGTGGCGGACCGTTACGACGCGGGCCGTTGCCCGGGCGCGGGCGCGTAAGACGTAGCGGTCTGGGCAGTTCAGTCATCAGCGCGTCCGAATTGTATTTGCTGACCGGAATTGAATGGCCGATATAGGTTTCAATTGCCGGCAGATTCAGCGCGTACTCTTCACAGGCCAGGCTGATGGAGTGACCGCTGGCGCCAGCGCGGCCGGTACGGCCAATACGGTGAACGTAGTCTTCGCAATCGTCCGGCAGGTCGTAGTTAAAGACGTGCGTAACGGCCGGAATATGCAGACCGCGGGCGGCAACGTCGGTTGCGACCAGAATGTCGATATCGCCGCGGGTAAATTCATCGAGAATGCGCAGGCGTTTTTTCTGCGCAACGTCGCCGGTTAACAGACCAACGCGATGGCCGTCCGCCGCCAGGTGACCCCAGATATCTTCACAACGATGTTTGGTGTTGGCGAAAATAATCGCGCGATCCGGCCACTCTTCTTCCAGCAGCGTCTGCAGCAGGCGCATTTTTTCTTCGTTGGAAGGATAGAACAGCTCTTCTTTAATACGGTGGCCCGTTTTCTGCTCAGGCTCAACTTCGACGTACTCGGCGTTGTTCATTTGTTCGAACGCCAGTTCACGGACGCGATAAGAAAGGGTGGCAGAGAACAGCATGTTCAGGCGCTGATTCGCTGGCGGCATACGGCGGAACAGCCAGCGGATATCTTTAATAAAGCCGAGATCGTACATGCGATCGGCTTCGTCAAGCACGACAACCTGAATGGCGCCGAGGTTAATATGGTTCTGTTTGGCGTAATCGATAAGGCGACCGGTGGTACCGATCAGAATATCCACGCCGCTTTCCAGCACTTTCAGCTGCTTATCGTAGCCGTCGCCGCCGTAAGCCAGGCCGAGTTTCAGACCGGTAGCCTGCGCCAGCGGTTCGGCGTCAGCGTGGATCTGAACCGCCAGTTCACGCGTCGGCGCCATGATCAGCGCGCGCGGCTGGTTGACCTGGCGGTCAGCGATCGCCGGGTGAGTGAGAAGATAATGAAACGTTGACGTCAGAAACGCCATCGTTTTACCGGTACCGGTTTGCGCCTGCCCGGCGACATCGCGACCTTCCAGCGTAAGCGGGAGGGCGAGTGCCTGAATGGGTGTACAATTATGAAACCCTTTCTTTTCAAGGGCTTCAATCACTGCCGGGTGCAGGGCGAAGTCGGAAAACTTCTGTTCTGTTAAATGTGTTTTGCTCATAGTGTGGTAGAATATCAGCTAACTATTGCATTAAGAAAGCGTATCCGGTGAAATAACGTCAACCTTTCGTTGGCTATGTATGAAATTATTCAAGGTGCGTCTGCGGCAACTGAACGAATCTTCGAAAGCTTAGACTACTAAGCGAGGCGAGGGTGACAAATCTGCGATAAGCCGGTTTGAACGCTGGTTGCTTTATCTTTTGCGGGGCAAAGTTCATGATGGGCATTGTGATGCAGAGAGATAAAAGAGGCATTCTGAAGAACAGCGTGCATAACGTAGCATCGACACGTCGTTGATGGCCGCGACACCAACACACCAGGCTTATTCCTGTGGAGTTAAATATGAGCGATAAAATTATTCACCTGACTGACGACAGTTTTGACACGGACGTACTCAAGGCTGACGGGCTAACCCTCGTCGATTTCTGGGCAGAGTGGTGTGGTCCGTGCAAAATGATCGCCCCGATTCTGGATGAGATCGCTGAAGAGTATCAGGGCAAACTGACCATTGCGAAACTGAACATCGATCAGAACCCGGGTACTGCGCCGAAATACGGCATTCGCGGCATCCCGACCCTGCTGCTGTTCAAAAATGGCGAAGTGGCAGCGACCAAAGTTGGCGCGCTGTCCAAAGGCCAGCTGAAAGAGTTCCTCGACGCCAACCTGGCGTAAGCGGCTTGTTCTCCCGGCGTCCAGCGTCCAATTTTTTGCGGATCTCTGGACGCCCGGCGAGAGTCGTGCTAAGTTAATCTCAGACTTCGTTTTAAACATACCTTTGTTTGAATCTTGTTTTACCCAAAGCGTCCCGCAAAAATGCGCGTGAGGCTTATAATCCGGGCTTATCACTCATTCCGTTTAGTCGTTTCAGTTCTGCGTTCTTTCCTGTGACCAGGCAACGTACAGACACGAGATGAAGGCCGTTAACAGGCATGGATGTTCCTGCCATACCATTCACAACATTAAGTTCGAGAATTACCCCGAGTTTAAGAACCCACACCATTATGAATCTTACCGAATTAAAGAATACGCCGGTTTCTGAGCTGATTACTCTCGGCGAAAATATGGGGCTGGAAAACCTGGCCCGTATGCGTAAGCAGGATATTATTTTTGCCATCCTCAAGCAGCATTCGAAGAGTGGCGAGGATATCTTTGGCGATGGCGTACTGGAGATACTGCAGGATGGATTTGGTTTCCTCCGTTCAGCAGACAGCTCCTACCTCGCCGGTCCCGACGACATCTACGTATCCCCCAGCCAAATCCGCCGCTTCAACCTCCGCACTGGTGACACCATTTCCGGTAAGATTCGTCCTCCTAAAGAGGGTGAGCGTTACTTTGCGTTGTTGAAAGTTAACGAAGTTAACTACGATAAGCCGGAAAACGCGCGTAACAAGATTCTGTTCGAGAACTTAACCCCTCTGCACGCAAATTCACGTCTGCGTATGGAGCGTGGTAACGGCTCAACGGAAGACTTAACCGCTCGCGTCCTGGATCTGGCATCGCCGATCGGCCGTGGCCAGCGTGGTCTGATTGTTGCGCCGCCGAAGGCCGGTAAAACCATGCTGCTGCAGAACATCGCGCAGAGCATTGCGTACAACCATCCTGATTGCGTTCTGATGGTACTGCTGATCGACGAACGTCCGGAAGAAGTGACCGAGATGCAGCGTCTGGTTAAAGGTGAAGTTGTCGCTTCTACCTTTGACGAGCCGGCATCTCGCCACGTTCAGGTTGCCGAGATGGTTATCGAGAAAGCGAAGCGTCTGGTTGAGCATAAGAAAGACGTTATCATCCTGCTCGACTCCATTACCCGTCTGGCGCGTGCCTACAACACCGTCGTCCCGGCTTCCGGTAAAGTGTTGACCGGTGGTGTGGACGCCAACGCCCTGCATCGTCCGAAGCGTTTCTTCGGTGCCGCGCGTAACGTGGAAGAGGGCGGCAGCCTGACGATTATCGCTACGGCGCTGATCGATACCGGTTCTAAAATGGACGAAGTTATCTACGAAGAGTTTAAAGGCACCGGTAACATGGAGCTTCACCTCTCTCGTAAGATCGCAGAAAAACGCGTCTTCCCGGCTATCGACTACAACCGTTCCGGTACCCGTAAAGAAGAGCTGCTCACCACTCAGGAAGAGCTGCAGAAGATGTGGATCCTGCGTAAAATCATTCACCCGATGGGTGAGATTGACGCGATGGAATTCCTCATCAATAAACTGGCGATGACCAAAACTAACGATGACTTCTTCGACATGATGAAGCGCTCGTAAGCTAAAAACGCCAGAGAACGCCACGCTATTGCGTGGCGTTTTGTTTTCCGGGTTTGTATGATCCAGGAAGGGAAAACAAAATGGGTCTTAACGTATGATATGCGCAGGATGATGGCAGGCAGAGACGGCTTTAACAGTCTAAAATTTCTACAATAAATTTGTAATGTTCTGCTTTGCCCCTTCTGGAGTTGAGGCATCATCGTTATACTTCCCGGATTAACTATGCTGAGAGCACATGCGTTGTGAATTTACTCACTGCTATTACTGAATTAATCAGTATTTTCTTATTCACCACCCTGTTTATATTTATCGCTCGCAAGGCGGCAAAAAGAGTTGGGCTGGTGGATAAACCTAACTATCGCAAACGGCATCAGGGTTTGATTCCGTTAGTCGGTGGTATTTCAGTTTTCGCAGGTATTTGTTTTACGTTTGCTATCGCCGATTATTACATTCCCCACGCTCGGTTATACCTGGGATGTGCCGGGGTGCTCGTGCTGGTCGGTGCGCTGGACGATCGCTTTGATATCAGCGTAAAAATTCGCGCGGTAATTCAAGCCGCTATCGCCGTCATTATGATGATGGTGGGTAATCTTCATCTTAGTAGCCTCGGTTTTATATTCGGCTCATGGGAGCTGGTGCTCGGCCCTTTTGGCTTCTTCCTCACGCTGTTCGCCGTCTGGGCGGCGATCAACGCCTTCAATATGGTTGATGGTATCGATGGGCTGCTTGGCGGTCTATCGTCAGTCTCTTTCGCGGCAACGGGCATTATCCTGTGGTTTGATGGCCAGTACAGCCTGGCGATGTGGTGTTTTGCGATGATCGCCGCCATTTTGCCCTATATTTTACTTAACCTCGGTGCGCTTGGTCGTCGCTATAAGGTCTTTATGGGTGATGCCGGCAGCACCATGATTGGCTTCACTATCATCTGGATCCTGCTGGAGACCACGCAGGGAAAAACGCATCCTATCAGCCCGGTCACGGCGCTGTGGATTATCGCTATTCCGTTGATGGATATGGTGGCGATTATGTACCGTCGCCTGCGCAAAGGGATGAGCCCATTCTCCCCGGACCGTCAGCATATTCATCATTTAATCATGCGCGCCGGGTTTACTTCCCGTCAGGCGTTTGTGCTGATCACCCTGGCCGCCGCGCTGCTGGCCCTGGTTGGCGTGGTGGCGGAATACACCCGCATTGTTCCTGAATGGGTGATGTTAATACTCTTTTTGTTAGCCTTTTTCCTTTATGGCTACTGCATTAAACGCGCCTGGAAAGTGGCGCGCATGGTTAAGCGCATTAGACGCAGAATACGGCGACACAGCGGCAATAATCCAAATTAACCAAGTCAATCTGGGGACGTGATGACTCAACCATTACCGGGAGCACAAACAGTGAACGTTGAGAACGAGCTGGATATTCGCGGGCTGTTTCGCGCCTTATGGGCCGGAAAAAGCTGGATAGCAGGTATCGCAGTGCTCTTTGCACTGATTGTTTTGGTTTATACCTTTTTTGCTCGTCAGGAGTGGAGCGCGACGGCGATTACCGACCGACCGACGGTGAACATGCTGGGGGGATACTATTCACAACAGCAGTTCTTACGCAATCTCGATATCAAGGCCAATCTCGTCTCTGTCGATCAGCCTTCGGTCATGGACGAAGCATATAAAGAGTTCATCATGCAGCAGGCGTCGTGGGATACCCGCCGCGACTTCTGGTTGCAAACAGACTACTACAAGCAGCGCCAGTCGGGTAACGCTCGCGCCGATGCCGCGCTGTTGGATGACCTGATTAACGATATCCAGTTCATGCCCGGCGATGCGCTAAAAAGCATCAACGATAGCGTGAAGCTGACGGCAGAAACCGCGCCTGATGCCAACAATCTGCTGCGCCAGTATGTGGCTTTCGCCAGCCAGCGTGCGGCAGGGCATCTGAATGATGAGCTCAAAGGCGCCTGGGCCGCGCGTACCGTACAGATGAAAGCGCAGGTGAAGCGCCAGGAAGAGGTGGCGCGAGAGATTTTCAATCGCCGCATGCACAGCGTGGAACAGGCGCTGAAAGTCGCGCAGCAGCACAACATCTCCCGCAGCGAAACCGATATTCCACCAGATCAGCTGCCGGATTCCGAGCTGTTTTTACTGGGGCGGCCAATGCTGCAGGCCCGGCTGGAAAATCTGCAGGCGGTGGGGCCGCAGTACGATCTTGATTATGACCAAAGCCGCGCCATGTTAACGACGTTGAACGTGGGGCCGACCCTGGACCCGCGTTTTCAGACTTACAGGTATTTGCGAACGCCTGAAGAACCGGTAAAACGCGATAGCCCGCGCCGCGTGTTTCTGATGGTGATGTGGGGGATTGTGGGCGCGCTCATCGGCGCAGGCGTTGCGTTATCGCGTCGCCGTGTCCAGTGAATGCGGCCTGTGGTGAAGGACATGTCGCCTTCATCGCCTAATCGAAGAGAATCGATGTGAAAGTACTAACGGTATTTGGCACGAGACCAGAAGCTATCAAGATGGCGCCTCTGGTTCATGCGCTGGCAAAGGATCCTCATTTTGAGGCGAAAGTTTGCGTGACCGCGCAGCATCGGGAGATGCTCGATCAGGTGTTGAAACTTTTTTCTATTGTTCCGGAATACGACCTCAATATTATGCAGCCGGGTCAGGGATTGACGGAGATTACCTGTCGCATCCTTGAAGGTTTAAAGCCGGTGCTGGAGTCGTTTAAGCCAGACGTGGTGCTGGTGCATGGCGATACCACCACGACGATGGCGGCAAGCCTGACCGCTTTCTATCAGCGGATCCCGGTAGGACACGTGGAAGCCGGGCTGCGCACGGGCGATCTGAGCTCGCCGTGGCCGGAAGAGGGGAACCGTACGTTGACCGGGCATCTGGCGACGTACCACTTTGCGCCGACGGAAACCTCAAGGCAGAACCTGCTGCGGGAAAACATCGCCGACAATCGGATCACGGTAACCGGAAATACGGTTATTGACGCGCTATTCTGGGTGCGCGACCGGGTTTTGAGCGATGAAGCCCTGCACAACGAGCTGACTCAGCGTTATCCCTTCCTCGCCAACGGCAAGAAGATGATTCTGGTCACCGGACACCGTCGGGAAAGCTTTGGCCGCGGTTTCGAGCAAATCTGCCATGCGCTGGCGGAGATCGCCGCGAACAATCCGGACGTACAGATCGTCTATCCGGTGCATTTGAATCCGAACGTCAGCGAACCGGTGAAGCGCATTCTCGGCCACGTTGAGAACGTCATACTTATTGAGCCGCAGGATTATTTGCCGTTTGTCTGGCTGATGAACCGCGCGTGGTTGATCCTGACCGATTCCGGCGGTATCCAGGAAGAGGCGCCCTCGCTCGGGAAACCGGTGCTGGTGATGCGTGAAATGACCGAGCGCCCGGAGGCGGTCAGCGCGGGCACCGTGTGCCTGGTGGGTACCGATAGCCAGCGCATCGTCAATGAGGTCACGCGCCTGCTGCAAGATGAGTCCGCGTATCAGGCCATGAGCCGGGCGCATAACCCGTATGGCGATGGACATGCGTGTCATCGTATTTTGTCTGCACTTAAAAATAATCAGGTAACGCTATGAATTTTTCTACCATTTCAGTGATTGGCCTTGGATATATTGGCCTGCCAACCGCTGCCGCGTTCGCCTCCCGGCAAAAGCGGGTGGTCGGCGTTGATATCAATCAACACGCCGTGGAGACCATTAACCGTGGTGAAATTCATATCGTGGAGCCGGATCTGGCGAGCGTCGTCAAAACGGCGGTCGAGCAGGGCTACCTGAGCGCCACTACCGCGCCGGTAGAAGCCGACGCTTACCTGATTGCGGTGCCGACGCCGTTTAAAGACCTGCATGAACCGGATATGGTTTTCGTCGAGTCGGCGGCGAAATCTATCGCACCGACGCTGAAGAAAGGGTCGCTGGTTATCCTTGAGTCCACCTCGCCGGTGGGTTCAACCGAGCAGATGGCGGGCTGGCTGGCGGAAATGCGCCCCGATCTGAGCTTCCCGCAGCAGGTTGGCGAAGCGGCGGACGTCAATATCGCCTACTGTCCGGAGCGCGTGTTGCCGGGGCAGGTGATGGTTGAGCTGATTAAAAACGATCGCGTGATTGGCGGCATGTCGCCGGTTTGCTCAGCCCGCGCCAGCGAGCTGTATAAAATTTTCCTCGAAGGCGAATGCGTGGTGACCAACTCGCGCACCGCCGAAATGTGCAAGCTGACTGAAAACAGCTTCCGCGACGTTAATATCGCTTTTGCCAATGAACTTTCGCTAATTTGCGCCGATCAGGGGATCAACGTCTGGGAACTGATTCGTCTGGCGAATCGTCATCCGCGCGTCAATATCCTCCAGCCGGGGCCGGGTGTTGGCGGCCACTGCATCGCGGTCGACCCGTGGTTTATCGTGGCGCAAAACCCGCAGCAGGCGCGGCTTATCCGGACCGCGCGTGAAGTCAACGACCACAAACCAGAATGGGTGATCGATCAGGTCAAAGCGCGGGTCGCCGACTGCCTCGCCGCCAGCAACAAACGCGCCAGCGAGCTAAAAATCGCCTGTTTTGGCCTGGCGTTTAAGCCGAATATTGATGACCTGCGCGAAAGCCCGGCCATGGCCATTGCCGCGCAGATCGCCCGCTGGCACGGCGGCGAAACCCTGGTCGTTGAGCCAAATATTCATCAGCTGCCGAAAAAGCTCGACGGACTGTGCGCTCTGGCGTCGCTGGACGAGGCGCTGGCGAGCGCCGATGTGCTGGTGATGCTGGTCGATCATAAAGAATTTAAAGCGGTCGGCGGGGAGAGCGTTAGCCAGCAGTTTATCGTCGATACCAAAGGGGTGTGGCGGTGAGAGGGCGTCTGGTAAAAGATGAAAGCGTTCGCAGCTTCGCGCGCTTTCATCGTGACCAAAACTTAACAGATCTATTTTATGTTCGCCCGCGCCAGTATTGAGCCCCTTGAGTGGGAAAACCGCTTCTTCGGCGTCAATAGCGCCATTCTCCGCTTTGGCGACGATGCGCCGCCGCTGACGGTGCAAGCGCTGGCGGGATGGTCGCGGGTGCAGGCGAAAGTTGCGGCGGATGATACCGCGCGCCTGGATGCGCTGCAGGCATTAGGCTTCCGGCTGGTGGAGGGCGAGGTCGATCTTGCGCTTCCGCCCGCGGCTTCTGATGATATCGGCGCCGAGCCGGCGACCGAGGTGGATATCCCCCGGCTGCGCGAACTGGCGGCGCTGGCCTTTGCGCAGAGCCGTTTTCGCGCCCCCTGGTACGCCGACGATGCCAGCGGTCGTTTCTATGCCCAGTGGATTGAAAATGCGGTGCGCGGTACCTTCGATCACCAGTGTCTGGTGCTTCGCGCCCCT
Organism: Klebsiella sp. RCJ4; assembly: GCF_009025755.1. NCBI lineage: Bacteria > Pseudomonadati > Pseudomonadota > Gammaproteobacteria > Enterobacterales > Enterobacteriaceae > Klebsiella > Klebsiella sp. RCJ4. The sequence goes on along the minus strand of NZ_WCIN01000013.1, from coordinate 65,072 downwards.
GACGGCGATATCCGCGCGTTTGTCTCCCTGCGCCAGCTCAGCGAGCGCGAGGCGAGGATTGGCCTGCTGGCCGGACGCGGCGCCGGAGCGGAATTAATGCAGGCGGCGCAGCGCTGGGCCGCGCTGCGCGAGCTGACGACGCTGCGGGTGGCGACCCAGATGGGCAACACCGCCGCGCTTAAACGTTACATTCTTAGCGGTGCCAATGTCGAAAGCACCGCGTACTGGTTATACAGGTGACATGATGATTCCATTTAACGCGCCGCCGGTGGTGGGTACCGAGCTTGATTATATGCAGTCCGCGATGGGGAGCGGCAAGCTGTGCGGCGATGGCGGTTTTACCCGCCGCTGCCAGCAGTGGATGGAGCAGCGTTTCGGCACCGCGAAAGCGCTGCTGACGCCGTCCTGCACCGCTTCGCTGGAAATGGCCGCGCTGCTGCTGGATATTCAGCCGGGCGATGAAGTGATTATGCCGAGCTATACCTTCGTCTCCACCGCCAACGCCTTTGTGCTGCGCGGCGCGAAAATCGTCTTCGTTGATATTCGTCGCGATACCATGAATATCGATGAAACGCTGATTGAAGCGGCCATCACCGAGAAAACCCGCGCGATTGTACCGGTCCACTACGCCGGCGTGGCCTGCGAGATGGACACCATTATGGCTATCGCCAGCAAGCATAATCTGTTTGTGGTGGAGGATGCCGCTCAGGGCGTGATGTCGACCTATAAAGGCCGGGCGCTCGGCACTATCGGCCATATTGGCTGCTTCAGCTTCCATGAAACCAAAAACTACACCGCGGGCGGTGAAGGCGGCGCAACGCTGATTAACGATCGCACTCTGATAGAGCGCGCGGAGATCATTCGTGAAAAAGGCACCAACCGCAGCCAATTTTTCCGTGGCCTGGTGGATAAATATACGTGGCGCGATATCGGCTCCAGCTACCTGATGTCCGATTTACAGGCGGCCTATCTGTGGGCGCAGCTGGAAGCGGCGGAGCGGATTAACCAGCAGCGTCTGGCGCTGTGGCAGAACTACTACGACGCCCTGCTGCCGCTGGCGCGCGCCGGGCGTATCGATCTGCCCATCGTGCCTGCCGACTGCGGGCAAAATGCGCATATGTTCTATATCAAGCTGCGCGATATTGACGATCGCAGCAAGCTGATCGCCTGGCTGAAAGAGGCGGAAATTCTGGCGGTATTCCACTATATCCCGCTGCACAGCTGCCCGGCCGGGGAGAACTTCGGCGAGTTCCACGGGACGGATCGCTACACGACCCAGGAGAGCGAACGCCTGCTGCGCCTGCCGTTATTCTACAATTTGTCGAACGTTAACCAGCGCACGGTGATTAACTCGCTGCTGAGCTATTTCTCCTGATATGTCGCTGGCAAAAGCGTCTCTGTGGACCGCGGCGTCCACGCTGGTCAAAATCGGCGCCGGTCTGCTGGTGGTAAAACTGCTGGCCGTGTCGTTCGGCCCGGCTGGCGTGGGGCAGGCGGGTAACTTCCGCCAGCTGGTGACCGTGCTTGGCGTGCTGGCGGGGGCCGGGATATTCAACGGCGTCACGAAGCTGGTGGCCCAGCATCATGACGATCGCCGGCAGTTGAACAACGTCGTTGGCACCGCTTCAGCGATGGTACTCGGTTTCTCCACCCTGCTGGCGCTGATCTTCCTGCTGGCGGCCGCGCCAATAAGCCAGGGGCTATTCGGTCATCAACATTACCAGAATCTGGTACGGCTGGTGGCGCTGGTGCAGATGGGGATTGCCTGGGCGAATTTCCTGTTAGCGCTGATGAAAGGCTTTCGCGATGCGGCGGGTAATGCGCTGTCGCTTATCGCCGGAAGCCTGATTGGCGTGGCGGCGTACTATGCCTGCTACCGTTTTGGCGGCTATCAGGGCGCATTGCTGGGGCTGGCGCTGGTGCCGGCGCTGGTGGTGGTGCCGACGGCTATCGTACTGTGGCGTCGCGGCAATATTCCGCTAAGCGCGCTGCGCCCGCGCTGGGACAACGGCCTGGCGGGGCAGCTGTCGAAATTTACCCTGATGGCGCTGATTACCTCGGTGACGCTGCCGGTCGCCTACGTGATGATGCGTAACCTGCTGGCGGCCCACTATGGCTGGGACGCGGTGGGGATCTGGCAAGGAGTGAGCAGCATCTCCGACGCCTATTTGCAGTTTATTACCGCGTCATTTAGCGTTTATCTTTTACCAACGCTGTCCCGTCTGACGGCGAAAGCGGATATCACCCGCGAGATTGGCAAATCGTTAAAATTTGTCCTCCCGGCGGTGGCGGCAGCGAGCTTAACGGTGTGGCTGCTGCGTGATTTCGCTATCTGGCTACTTTTTTCCGACCGCTTTACGGCGATGCGCGATCTGTTTGCCTGGCAGCTGGTGGGCGATGTATTAAAGGTCGGGGCTTATGTTTATGGCTATCTGGTGATCGCCAAAGCCTCGCTGCGTTTTTATATTCTGACGGAAATCAGCCAGTTCACGCTGTTGACCGCATTCTCGCACTGGCTTATCCCGGCGCACGGCGCAATCGGCGCGGCGCAGGCGTATATGGCTACCTATATTGTTTATTTCGCCCTCTGCAGCGGCGTGTTTTTACTTTGGCGTAAACGGGCATGACAGCACTGATACATGTACTGGGATCGGATATCCCGCACCACAACCAGACCGTGCTGCGGTTCTTTAATGATGAGCTGGCCGTGGATGACGAACAGGCTCGCCTGTTTATGGTCGTCGGTGATGCGACAGAAATTTGCGCCGCTTATCCCGCACTCTCCATTCGCTGCTATCCGGGGAAAAAGTCGCTGGCAAAGGCGGTTATCGCGCTGGCAAAGGCGAACCGGCAGCAGCGCTTTTTCTTTCACGGCCAGTTTAATACCGGCCTGTGGCTGGCGCTGCTCAGCGGCGGGATCCGCCCGACGCAGTTTAACTGGCATATCTGGGGAGCGGATCTGTACGAGAACTCCGCGAGCCTGAAGTTTCGCCTGTTTTATCCCCTGCGGCGTCTGGCGCAGGGCCGGGTAGGCCGCGTGTTTGCGACCCGGGGCGATCTGAGCTGGTTCGCCGCCCGCCACTCTGGCGTAGCGGGAGAGCTACTCTACTTTCCGACCCGCATGGATCCGGCGCTGAATTCGCTCGCCGATAGCGCGCCGCGCGGCGACACGCTGACTATCCTGGTGGGTAATTCCGGCGACCGTAGCAACGAGCATATCGCGGCGCTGCGTGCGATTCGCCAGCAGTTTGGCGATACGGTTAACGTTGTCGTGCCGATGGGTTATCCGGCAAATAATGGCGACTATATCAACGAAGTCCGCGCGGCCGGCGCGGCGCTGTTCAGCCCGCAGCATTTCCAGGTATTGGGCGACAAGCTGGCGTTTGATGACTACCTTGCCCTGCTGCGCCGCTGCGATCTTGGCTACTTCCTGTTTGCCCGCCAGCAGGGTATCGGCACGCTGTGCCTGCTGATTCAGGCGGGGATCCCCTGCGTGCTGAACCGGGAGAATCCCTTCTGGCAGGATATGTCGGAGCAGCATATTCCGGTACTCTTTACCAGCGATGCGCTGGACGTGAGCGTTGTGCGTGAAGCGCAGCGCCAGCTGGCCGGCGTAGATAAAAATCAAATCGCCTTTTTCCGGCCGAATTACCTGACGGGCTGGCGACGAGCGTTGCGAATTGCTGCGGGGGTGGACGCATGACATTAATGCAATTTAGCGGGCTGCTGCTGGTCTGGCTGCTGTCGACGCTATTTATCGCCACCGCCACGTACTTTGAATTTCGTCGCGTACGCTTCAACTTCAACGTCTTTTTCTCGCTGCTGTATCTGCTGACGTTTTTCTTTGGCTTCCCGCTGACCAGTATTCTGGTGTTCCGCTTTGACGTCGCGGTCGCCCCGCCGGAAATTCTGCTGCAAACCCTGCTGGTTTCCGTCTGCTTTTATGCGGTTTATTACGTGACTTATAAAACGCGGCTACGGTCGGCGACGCACGGTCATCCGCATCGTCCGCTGTTTACGATGAATCGCGTGGAGGCCCACCTCACCTGGGGCATTTTGCTGGGGCTGGCGCTGCTTTGCGTCGGCATCTTCTTTGCGCATAACGGCTTCTTGTTATTCAAGCTCAACTCCTACAGCCAGATCTTCTCCAGCGAAGTCTCCGGCGTGGCGCTAAAGCGCTTCTTCTACTTTTTCATCCCGGCAATGCTGGTGGTCTATTTTCTGCGTCAGGATTATAAAGCGTGGATATTCTTCCTTGTCAGCACCGTCGCCTTTGGCCTGCTGACCTACGCCATCGTTGGCGGCACCCGGGCGAATATCATCATCGCGTTTGCCATCTTCCTGTTTATCGGCATCATTCGCGGCTGGATCAGCCTGTGGATGCTGGCGGCGGCGGGCGTGCTGGGCATCGTCGGTATGTTCTGGCTGGCCCTGAAGCGCTATGGCATGAACGTCAGCGGCGATGAGGCGTTTTATACTTTCCTCTATCTGACCCGCGACACCTTCTCACCGTGGGAGAATCTGGCCCTGCTGCTGCAAAATTACGACAAGATTGAGTTCCAGGGGCTGGCGCCAATCATCCGGGATTTTTACGTCTTTATCCCCAGCTGGTTGTGGCACGGTCGTCCGACAATGGTGCTCAATACCGCGAACTATTTCACCTGGGAAGTATTGAATAATCATTCTGGTCTGGCGATTTCGCCGACCCTGATTGGCTCGCTGGTGGTGATGGGCGGCGTCTGGTTCGTCCCGCTGGGCGCGGTGGCGGTTGGGCTGATTATTAAATGGTTTGACTGGCTGTACGAGCTTGGCAACCGGGAAACGAACCGCTATAAAGCGGCGATTCTGCACAGTTTCTGTTTTGGCGCTATCTTCAACATGATCGTGCTGGCGCGTGAAGGGCTGGATTCATTTGGCTCTCGCGTGGTTTTTTTCCTCGTTATCTTTGGGATCTGCCTGCTGGCGGCAAAACTGCTGTACTGGTTCCTGGATAGCGTGGGGCTGATTCACCGGCGGGCCAAACCGCTGACGCAACCTCAAGTCTGATAAGGGTGTACATGACTGAGACCACATCCGCGCCGTTGTACCTGCTGAGAGGGCTACAACTCATTGGTTGGCGCGATATGCAACACGCTCTGGATTATCTGTACGCCGATGGTGAGATCCGCACGGGAACGCTGGTGGCGATTAATGCAGAGAAGATGCTGGCGGTAGAAGACAGCCCCGAGGTCCGGGCGCTGATTGAAGCGGCAGAATTCAAATACGCTGATGGCATCAGCGTAGTACGTTCATTACGTAAAAAATACCCTCAGGCTCAGGTGTCGCGCGTCGCCGGAGCCGATTTATGGGAAGCCCTGATGGCGCGCGCAGGCGCTCAGGGAACGCCGGTATTTCTGATCGGCGGCAAGCCTGAGGTGCTGGCGCAGACGGAGCAGCAGCTTCGCCAGCGCTGGAACGTGAATATCGTTGGAAGCCAGGATGGCTATTTTGCCGCTGACCAGCGTCAGGCGCTATTTGAGCGTATCCGCGATAGCGGGGCGAAGATCGTCACGGTGGCGATGGGCTCGCCGCGTCAGGAGATCCTGATGCGCGACTGTCGGGACGTTTATCCGCAGGCGTTGTATATGGGCGTGGGCGGCACCTACGATGTCTTTACCGGCCACGTCCAGCGGGCGCCCAAGTTCTGGCAGGACCTGGGTCTGGAGTGGTTCTATCGCCTGGTTTCGCAGCCGAGCCGCATAAAAAGGCAGGCGCGCCTGCTGCGCTATTTACGCTGGCATTACACCGATAAGCTGTGACATTCCACTGCAAGCGGGCGGGTTTACCTGGGTATTCTGTGTAATGTCTTCACTCGCCTGATACTTTATTTGCCATTTCCCTCAAATTCATTAACCATTCGCATGCTTAAAACGCGACGGTCAGTTTACCGTCGCGCAGGCAGGGCTATTCATTCAATAAAAATAACCGGCATAGACACATCCCGGTTGGGATGCGCTTAAACCCGGAGCAGGGCAAACACAAGAGGCTATATGACTGAGAAAAAAGCGGAACTTCAGCGAGGACTGGAGGCGCGGCACATTGAGCTAATCGCTCTTGGTGGGACAATTGGCGTCGGGTTATTTATGGGCGCGGCCAGTACGCTGAAGTGGGCCGGACCTTCGGTTCTGCTGGCGTATATTATCGCCGGGCTCTTTGTCTTCTTCATCATGCGTTCGATGGGCGAAATGCTGTTCCTCGAACCGGTAACCGGATCGTTCGCCGTTTACGCACACCGCTATATGAGCCCATTTTTCGGCTATCTCACCGCCTGGTCCTACTGGTTTATGTGGATGGCGGTCGGGATATCGGAGATTACCGCAATCGGGGTTTATGTGCAGTTCTGGTTCCCGGATATGGCGCAGTGGATACCGGCGCTGATTGCCGTCGGGCTGGTGGCGCTGGCCAACCTCGCGGCGGTACGGCTGTACGGCGAAATTGAATTCTGGTTTGCCATGATTAAGGTCACCACCATTATTGTGATGATCGTGGTGGGGCTGGGCGTTATTTTCTTTGGCTTTGGCAACGGCGGGCACGCCATTGGCTTTGGCAATCTGACCGAGCACGGTGGCTTCTTCGCCGGCGGCTGGAAGGGCTTCCTGACGGCGCTGTGCATCGTGGTCGCGTCTTATCAGGGCGTCGAGCTTATCGGGATTACCGCCGGTGAAGCGAAGAATCCGCAGGTTACGCTGCGTAGCGCGGTTGGCAAGGTACTGTGGCGAATCCTGATTTTCTATGTCGGGGCGATTTTTGTGATCGTCACTATTTTCCCGTGGGATCAAATTGGCTCCAACGGCAGTCCGTTCGTACTGACCTTTGCCAAAATCGGCATCACCGCGGCGGCGGGCATTATCAACTTTGTGGTGCTCACGGCGGCGCTTTCCGGCTGTAACAGCGGCATGTACAGCTGCGGCCGCATGCTCTACGCGCTGGCAAAAAACCGTCAGCTGCCCGCGGCCATCGCCAAAGTTTCGCGCAACGGCGTGCCGTCAGCGGGCGTGGCGCTGTCGATCCTGATTCTGCTGGTCGGCTCGTGCCTGAACTACATTATCCCTAATCCACAGCGAGTTTTCGTCTACGTTTACAGCGCCAGCGTGCTGCCGGGGATGGTGCCGTGGTTTGTGATTCTGATTAGCCAGCTGCGTTTTCGTTTCGTGCATAAAGAAGCGATGGCCAGCCATCCGTTTCGCTCGCTGCTGTTCCCGTGGGCGAACTATTTGACCATGGCGTTCCTGATTTGCGTGCTGATAGGGATGGGATTTAACGACGATACGCGTATGTCGCTCTTTGTCGGAATGATTTTCCTCGCCGCCGTGACGCTTATTTATAAGGTATTTGGCCTTGGCCGACGCGGAAATGTTGATAATGTGGCGCAATAAGCAACAAAACGCACAAAGCATGAGCAAACAATAATTTTCTTTAAAAAGGCACTAGACAGCGGGGTAGGAAGTCCGTATTATCCGACCCCGCAACGGCGCTAAGCGCCCGTAGCTCAGCTGGATAGAGCGCTGCCCTCCGGAGGCAGAGGTCTCAGGTTCGAATCCTGTCGGGCGCACCATTTACCCGGTGCTGGAGCTGCGGTGGTTTCAATACCGCGTAAAAGATTTGCAGTGGTGGCTATAGCTCAGTTGGTAGAGCCCTGGATTGTGATTCCAGTTGTCGTGGGTTCGAATCCCATTAGCCACCCCATTATTTAGAAAGTTGTGATATTGCGAAGGTGGCGGAATTGGTAGACGCGCTAGCTTCAGGTGTTAGTGTTCTTACGGACGTGGGGGTTCAAGTCCCCCCCCTCGCACCACGACTTTATAAAGAATTGAACTAAAAATTCAAAAAAGCAGTACATCGGCGAGTAGCGCAGCTTGGTAGCGCAACTGGTTTGGGACCAGTGGGTCGGAGGTTCGAATCCTCTCTCGCCGACCAATTTTGAACCCCGCTTCGGCGGGGTTTTTTGTTTTCCGCTTCTGCAAAAACGTTCCTATCTCCCTGATATCGCAAAAAATATCTCGCTAATCATCATGCGATTTATTGTCCAGAATAGTCCCAATTCCTTGTGCGGATAGATGCATTTTCTACCGATCCTGTGCGATAATAAACGGGTAGATGCTCATTCCATCTCTTATGTTCGCCTTAGTGCCTCATAAACTCAGGAATGATGCAGAGCCGTTTTACGGTGCTTATCGTCCACTGACAGATGTCGCATTTTATATGCTAAATCATTCATGATGTGTCGAGACGGCCAGCACGGGAATCTCCAGGAGCTTACAAAGGTAAGTGACTGGGGTGAGCGTGTGCAGCCAACGAAGAGACAGCGTGAAGGATGAAGCCATATAGCCTCATCAAACACCATGGACACTACGTTGAGTGAAGCACCCAATTTGTTGTCAAACAGACCTGTTTTAACGCCTGCCCTGGTTTCAGAGCAGGCGTTTTTTTCTTTTCAGGGATAGAGAAACGCTCAGGCGGGAAGAGAAGAGATTCTCGCCCCCGATGGAGGCGAGAAGGGCATTACTGCTGCGGGTTGTTTTGCAGGGTTAACAGCAGGCCGTCGCGACGCATCGTCGCCGCTTCTTCCGGCTGATGCAGGCGGTCAAGAGTATCGGCCAGCCACGCGTAGTCAAACGCATCCGGGCGCTGCTTGAGCGCTGCGCGGAACGCGATGCTAGCTTCCTGCCACTCGCCGTGACGCATGAGCGATTGTCCCAGCGTACTCCACAGCAGCGGACGGTCGCCGACCGTTTTGATCTGCTGGCGCAGCACCTTTTCCAGCTGTTCCGGATTATTCGTTTTCAGCCGCGGGATCGGCATCACCAGACGATCGTCGTAGTGCTTTTTCAGACCTTCGATAATAATCTGCTGCGCGGTATCATGGTCGTCGCTTTCGATAAGGCGATTAGCCATTGCCACCTGTAGCGCCACCTGGCTGCGGGTTTTTCGGTTCTGGCTTTTCCACCAGTCGCGCAGACCTTCGCTGCCGCCGTCGGCCAGCGTTTTATCCATCAGGCCAATCCACGCCAGCTGTTCCAGTTCGGCACAGTGCTCTTCATCGCTGACGTTGGCTTTCGCCATTGATGGAATGATATCCAGCAGCGAATTCCAGGCGCCGGTACGAATGTAGGCCTGCTCGGCGAGGCGCAGGACCTCCGGATGACGCGGCGTGATCTCCAGCAGCTTGTCGATGCCGTGGCGGGCGGCGTGGTTTTCATTACGCGCCAGCTGCAGGCGTACGCGGGTGATTTCGACAGGTATCAGGTCGTCGCCGGCGAGCTCTGTCGCGCGCTCCAGATGCTGGTTGGCGCGGGCTTCATCGCCACGCTGCTGGGCGGCTTCTGCCGCCAGCAGGTAGTTCACAACGGGCTGCTCAGCGTGATCGGCATTTTTCGCCATCAGCTTCTCAACCTGCTGATAATCGCCCTCCGCCAGCTTCAGCAGCGCCTGCTCGGTTTGCTTACGCGCGCGGCGACGCTTGCGGCCCACGAACCAGCCGCGGGTATGTGCGCCAGTGCGGAAAATGCGCCGCAGCAGCCACTCAATGGCAAACAGCACTACCATGGTGAGGATCATGATGATCGCTAACCCGGTGACGCTGGTTTCAATGTTGTAATTATCGGTCTGGATCAGGACGTAGCCCTGATGACCCGCGATCATCGGACCGACCACGATCCCGGCAAGCAGCAGCGCGAAGAGTAAGAGAATTTTCAACATGCGTTACTCTCCTTGTGGCGCAGGCGTTGGCGCGTGGGCAGCAGGTGCCGGCGCGGGAGCCGGGGCGCTGGCCTGGGTTTCAGCCGGCTGCGCCATCAGATTACGTACCCGCGTTTGCATCAGTTTCTCAAGCAGCGCCTGGCTCTGCAGGCTCTCCGGTACGTTCATGGTGATGCTTTGCTGGCTGAGCTTATCCACGTCCTCAAGGAAGGCTTTGGTGGTGGCATCTTCAGTGTCGTAGTAAGCACGAACCCACGTCGAGACGTTATCCAGCGCCTGTTTGTAGGTTTCTTCCTGATGACGCGGAACCGCCTGCGCCGCGACCAGCAGACGGGAGCGGATGTTTTCGCGCAGATAGACGTCCTGGTTTGGCGCCAGCAGCGGCACGGCGGTCTCATCGCGGCGGCGAACGGTAATAAAGCTGTCCATAAAGTTCTGCCAGCTTTTTTGCAGGTTTACCCGCCACTCGCTAATGGAGCTGGATAGCTCATCGCTATCGGAATCCATCGGGGTATCATCGTCGTTGTTGTCCGCCAGGCGTAAATTATCGATCTGGTTGGCGAGCTGGTTCACTTTCAGAATGATGCCGTCGTAGTCGACCTGACTCACGGCGGAAAGCGAAGCAATATCGTCGGTAATGGCGCGACGGGCGGAAATCAGGCTCGGATCGTTCATATCGGCGAGGCTGGCATCGGCGCTTTTCAGCAGCGCGGCGGCGGTCGTCACGTCCTGATCGCTCCACAGCTTACGTCCGGCCAGTTTTACGAGGAAATCAGCCTGCGCGAGCAGCCAGGTTTTTGCATCGCTGCCGGAAATGACCGCGACCTTCTCCTGCACTTCTTCCAGCTTCTTCGCCAGAGAATCCTGCTGACGCTGCGCTTCCGTCAGCTGGTCGGCCTGCTGCTTGATGATGCCTTCAAGCTCGCTTTTTTGGCTCTCCTGCGCTTTTTGCAGCGCGGCGATCTGGCTGGATAGCCCGGCGCTGGCTTCGCTCTGGCGGGTTGCCTGGGTCTTCGTCAGACCATAAAGGCCTACGCCAGCGGCGAGGGCGATAGCGATAGCTATAGCGCTCAGGGCGAGGCTGGTTTTACTGCCGCCGTTTTTCTTTTCGACATTCTTCTCTGGCTGTGGCGTCGTTTCCACGGCCTCCCTGGTCTCTTCAACCACGGCGGATTGATTCTGTTGTTCCGTCATTATGGCTTCCAATGTTGAGAGTTATTGTAATGCGCGTAGCAGCGCATCGTTGTCGGCGCTATCGGCAACCTGGATATCCTGCCAGCCCAATTCCCTGGCCTGCTCGGCCAGACGTTCACTGACAACGAAAATGCGACAGCTCAGGAGCCAACGTTCGCGATACCACTGTGGTATTAGCGTCCAGAGCTGCTGCAGCATCTCGCCGCTGGTGATGACCAGCGTCGAAACCCCGCGAGACTGCCAGCGCATTGCTTCTTCTGCGCCATCGTAGTGCCTTGCACTACGTTGATAACATTCACAAAAAGTGACATCAGCGCCGCGTTCGCGAAGCGTGTCACCGAGTAATTCCCGCCCGCCGTTGCCGCGCAGGATGAGCGCTTTTTTCCCCGCAATGTTTTGTAATTCAGGTAATTGTAGCAAGACTTCGCTGATTTCCCGATCTAACGGGTAGCGAACTTGTCGATTACTGACCTTATGCAGGGCCAGCGCGGTGGTGCGGCCAATGGCAAAATAGTCGGGCGCCGTGGGCCAGCGCAGCCCCTGCTGCTGGAGGCGAGCGTGGGCAAACTCGACGGCATGCTGAGATAGCGCGAAGAGTAAATCGCCTGCGGCGAGGCTTGCCAGCTGGCTGCCCAGCTCAGGGAGCTGACGGCCCGGGGTAAACTCAATGAGCGGAAAGCTCCAGGCCACGCGTCCCAGCGCGCGCAGGCGGCTGACTAACTCTTCGCCTTGCGGCAGCGGACGGGTAACCAGAATGCTCATTGAGGCGCTTCTCCTGCGTAGACGACGGCGAGAATGTCGCGAGCGCCGTTATCCAGAAGTTCTTCGGCAAGGGCGACACCCAGCCTTTCGGCATCTTCCGGGCGACCGCGCCGCTCGCCGCGTACCGTGTGTGAGCCATCCGGCGCGCCAACCAGCGCGCGCAGCCATAGCTCACCGTCGATCAGTTCGGCATAGCTGCCGATAGGCACCTGACAGCCGCCTTCAAGCCGGGTGTTCATCGCCCGTTCAGCGCGGACGCGGATGGCCGTTTCCGTATGATTCAGCGGGGCCAGCAGCGTTTTGGTCCATTCGTCGTCAAGGCGACACTCAATGCCGACCGCGCCCTGGCCGACGGCGGGCAGAGATTGCTCCGGGGACAGCGGTTGACGAATACGCGCCTCAAGGTTCAGGCGCTTAAGTCCTGCGGCGGCCAGAATAATGGCGTCGTACTCGCCGCTATCAAGCTTGCCCAGACGCGTGCCAACGTTGCCGCGCAGGGAGCGGATCGTGAGATCCGGCCGCGCGGCGGCCAGCTGACACTGACGGCGTAAACTTGAGGTGCCAACGATGCTGCCGTGGGGGAGTTCATCAATGGAAGCGTAGTGATTCGAGACAAAGGCGTCGCGCGGATCTTCGCGTTCACAGATGGTCACCAGCCCCAGCCCTTCGGGAAACTCCACCGGCACGTCCTTCATAGAATGGACGGCAATGTCGGCGCGACCTTCCAGCATGGCCAGCTCTAACTCTTTCACAAAGAGGCCCTTACCGCCCACTTTTGCAAGGGGCGTATCAAGGATCACGTCGCCGCGGGTGACCATAGGCACCAGCTCAACGGAAAGCCCCGGATGACAGGACTCCAGGCGCTCTTTCACATAATGTGCCTGCCATAGCGCAAGCGGGCTTTGCCGTGTGGCAATTCTCAAAACTTTGTCTAACATGCTTGTTACCGTCATAGTCGACCACTAACCATCCTAACATTGTTGTCTTAGGGATGTTAGTTTTGTGGGGTTAAGGGTCGCGGCCATTTTTTTAGCCTTTCATGCGTTTGCGGGTTGCCGCAAACGTAGTGAAGAATTTACACGTAGTAAAGGGTGCTACACTTGTATGTAGCTCATCTTTCTTTACGGTCAATCAGCAAGGTGTTAGATTGATCACGTTTTAAACCATTTGTCAGTCAGCAGTTCATCACAACCACACCGACGACGAATGGTGACGGTTTTTGTTGAAATACTGAAACTCTCCGTACTATTGTACGTCGGGTTTTTGAACATCAGGCGATATGTCTTGTACCTCTATATTGAGACACTGAAACAGAGACTGGATGCCATCAACCAATTGCGCGTGGATCGCGCCCTTGCTGCCATGGGACCCGCTTTCCAGCAGGTTTACAGTCTACTGCCGACATTACTACATTATCATCATCCGCTGATGCCGGGTTACCTTGACGGTAACGTTCCCCGTGGCATTTGCCTCTACACGCCTGATGAAACCCAACGTCACTATCTTGATGAACTCGAGCTCAACCGTGGAATGCTGGCCAAAGAGCCGCCGAAAGGCGAGCTGCCGATCACCGGCCTTTACTCTATGGGCAGTACTTCTTCCGTCGGCCAAAGCTGCTCTTCCGACCTGGATATCTGGGTTTGCCACCAATCATGGCTGGATAGCGAAGAGCGCCAGCTGCTGCAGCGCAAATGTAGCCTGCTCGAGAGCTGGGCCGCGTCGCTGGGCGTTGAGGTCAGCTTCTTCCTGATCGACGAAAACCGCTTCCGCCATAACGAAAGCGGCAGCCTGGGCGGTGAAGACTGCGGCTCAACTCAACACATCCTGCTGCTGGATGAGTTTTACCGTACCGCGGTGCGCCTTGCCGGGAAACGTATTCTGTGGAATATGGTGCCGTGCGATGAAGAAGAGCATTACGACGATTACGTGATGAGCCTCTACGCGCAGGGCGTGCTGACGCCGAACGAATGGCTGGATCTCGGCGGCCTGAGTTCCCTCTCGGCAGAAGAGTACTTCGGCGCCAGCCTGTGGCAGCTGTATAAAAGTATCGACTCGCCCTATAAGGCCGTGCTGAAGACGCTGCTGCTGGAAGCGTACTCCTGGGAGTACCCCAACAACCGTCTGCTGGCGAAAGATATCAAGCAGCGCCTGCATGATGGTGAAATTGTATCGTTTGGCCTTGACCCTTACTGCATGATGCTGGAGCGCGTCACGCTCTATCTGCAGGCCATCGAAGATGAAACGCGCCTCGATCTGGTGCGTCGATGTTTCTATTTAAAAGTGTGCGAGAAGCTGAGCCGCGAGCGCGCCTGCGTCGGCTGGCGCCGTGAAGTCGTCAGCCACCTGGTGAAAGAGTGGGGCTGGGATGAAAAGCGTCTGATGATGCTCGATAACCGGGCCAACTGGAAGATTGACGAAGTCCGTAAAGCGCACAACGAACTGCTTGATGCGATGATGCAGAGCTATCGCAACCTGATTCGCTTTGCGCGCCGTAATAACCTGAGCGTTTCCGCCAGCCCGCAGGATATTGGCGTGCTGACGCGTAAGCTGTACGCCGCCTTTGAAGCGCTGCCGGGGAAAGTGACCCTGGTAAACCCGCAAATTTCGCCGGATCTGTCTGAGCCGAATCTGACTTTCATCCACGTGCCGCCGGGCCGTGCCAACCGTACCGGCTGGTATGTCTATAACCGCGCGCCGGACATGGAATCGATCATCAGCCATCAGCCGCTGGAATATAACCGTTATCTTAATAAGCTGGTGGCCTGGGCCTGGTTTAACGGCCTGCTGACGTCACGCACTCGCCTGTTTATTAAGGGCAACGGGATTGTCGATCTGGCGAAACTGCAGGAGATGGTGGCCGATGTGGCGCATCACTTCCCGCTGCGCCTGCCGTCTCCGACGCCGAAAGCGCTGTATAGCCCCTGCGAAATTCGCCACCTGGCGATTATCGTCAACCTCGAATATGACCCGACGGCGGCCTTCCGCAATCAGGTGGTGCATTTCGACTTCCGCAAGCTGGATGTTTTCAGCTTCGGCGAAGAGCAAAAGTGCCTGATTGGCAGCATCGATCTGCTGTACCGCAACTCGTGGAACGAGGTGCGTACGCTGCACTTTAACGGCGAGCAGGCGATGATCGAAGCGCTGAAAACCATTCTTGGCAAGATGCACCAGGACGCCGCGCCGCCGGATAGCGTGGAAGTTTTCTGCTATAGCCAGCATCTGCGCGGCCTGATCCGCACTCGCGTGCAGCAGCTGGTGTCTGAATGCGTTGAGCTGCGTCTTTCCAGCACCCGTCAGGATACCGGCCGTTTTAAAGCGCTACGCGTTTCCGGGCAGACCTGGGGACTCTTCTTCGAGCGTCTTAACGTCTCGGTACAGAAGCTGGAAAACGCCATCGAATTCTACGGCGCGATTTCGCATAACAAACTGCACGGCCTGTCGGTGCAGGTGGAAACCAACCACGTCAGGCTGCCGCAGGTGGTGGATGGTTTTGCCAGCGAAGGGATTATTCAGTTCTTCTTTGAAGATGCGGATAACGATAACGGATTTAACATCTATATCCTTGATGAGAGCAACCGCGCCGAGGTGTATCACCACTGCGAAGGCAGCAAAGAAGAGCTGGTACGCGACGTCAGCCGCTTCTACTCTTCGTCGCATGACCGCTTTACCTACGGCTCCAGCTTTATCAACTTTAACCTGCCGCAGTTTTATCAAATCGTCGACGTCGACGGCCGCGAACAGGTGATCCCGTTCCGCAGCCAGGTGATTGCCGCGGCCACCCTTGCTGCAGGTGAGGATTCCGCGACATCATCGATGTTGCAGCACTACTCATGACCCGCCGCGTAGACCTGTCATTCGGCGCAGGTAAATTTCCCGGGGGCGCTTCGCTTGCCCGGGCTTCGTGGTGATATGGGTTTTGTCGCCCGGATACGGCGTTAGCCGCAATCCGGGGAACTCGAGTCACGCGCGTTTAGCGAAAACTCACCGCTTCACCGGCCTGCGCGGTCGCCGCCTGTTCCAGCAGATCCCAGAAGGTTTCGCCGCTGCGGTCGCATACCCACTCGTCGCCTTTCAGGTCGAAATGGTAGCCGCCTTGTTTTGTCGCCAGCCACACCTGGTGCAGCGGCTCCTGGCGGTTGATAATAATTTTGCTGCCGTTTTCAAAGCTGATAGTCAGCACGCCGCCGTTGATTTCGCAGTCGATATCGCTGTCTCCATCCCAGTCGTCGAGACGCTCTTCGATGGTCATCCACAGGGTATCGGCCAGGCGATGGAATTCACTGTCGTTCATGGTTCTTTCCCGCTTTTTTGATCGTGGCGGCAGTATAGCGCAATCTACGATGACTTCGGCAGATGGCGAAGGCGGATCAGCAGTAGAGACGTCACGATCGCCATCGCCAGCAGCCCGTAACGCGCGCTCAGCATCCGGCTCTGTTGATAATGCTGAAGAAGGCCAGAGAGATCGCCGGGCGCCAGGTTTTGTGTCTGGATAAGCTGATGGAAAGTCCGATCGCTCGTCCAGGGGATAAACGTGAGATGGCCGATGGCCTGTCGGGCGGCCAGGCCCATTGCCGGGTCGTGCTGTACCTGATATTTCATCAGGAAGGTTAACACCGTGAGCATGACGGTACTGATTAACGCCATTCCTAATGCCTGCCCGATATCGCGCGAGGCGGCCTGAACGCCGCCGGACTGTTCGGCGTGCCGATTCCCTGCGCCAGTGGTGACCAGTATCGGGGCATTGGCCGCGATGGTGCCCATCCCCGCGCCGATTAAACAAAGCCCTGACGCCATCAGTACAGGGGTAAACCCCGTTACGTGCAGCGCTGCGGCGGCGACCAGAGCGCCGGCGATTCCCGCCGTCAGCCCCATCTGGCACTGGCGGCGAGGGTTTCGCTGCTGAATAAACAGCGGCAGGCCCAGCGAACAGGCGGCGAGACATATCGCAAAAGGGAGTATCAGCAGCCCTGTTTCCATCGCCGATACGCTTTTAACAATCTGCGCAAAACTCACCACGGTAAAAATAGCCGAACTGTAGGCAAAAAATATCCAACCGGTGAGATAGAGCCCGTGGCGCACCAGGCGGGTTTTCTGGAAAACCGCGGGGAGCAGAGCGTGGCCGGTGGTGGCTTCAAAATGACGTTCCCAGCGCAGCATCATCATCAGCACCATCAGGCCGCAGAGAATAACGAAAGGGGCGGGGCTCAGGCCGAGAACGCTCACTGCCGGGTCGAAGGGCATAACCAGCCCCCAGACCGGGATGCGCAGAATACCGAAAATCGTCAGGAACAGCCCCAGGGTGCCTAACAGAAAGCCCGGGGTATCGAAGGCGATAGCGGCGCGTTTGTTTTCTGATGCCGGGATGATGACGGAGCAGAGCAGGATAAGCAGCGCCAGCAGGCCAAGCGAGGCAAACGCGATGCGCCAGCCGACGTGGTCCAGCAAATATCCGCATACAATTGGACCACAGGCGAATGAAATGCCGCTGGAGGCACCCAGCGCGCCAAAGGCGGCAACCCGTCGTCGCTGCTGATACAGGGCAGAGATCAGGCCAAAAACGGCGGGGATCATCAGGCTACCGCCTATCCCGGCGGTCAGACGCGCGCCCCAGGTAAAGAGCGCGATCGATGGCGAAAAAAAGGCGCAGGCTTCGGCGAGGATAAAAATCAGGCAGCCGATGCGAAACAGCATCCGCCAACCCCAGATACACCCCAGCATTCCGCCTGCCACCATAAACGTGCCCGCAACCAACGGATACATGGTATTCGCTGTACTGACCTGCCCAAGCGTGGCGTGCAGATCGTTCATTAGCGCCTGCGTGGCGATACTTAACGTCACGTTATCGGCGGAAGCCAGAAACTGTGCGCAGCATAAGACAACCAAAGGTAACCAGTTTGTCGGTGTAGGGTTGGTGGTCACAGCGTGTTCCTTTTTGATAGAAACGACAAAACGCGCCCTTCCTCGCGGGAGGGGCGCGTTATTGTTAGTTATCTTTCGATCTTAACTCAGATTTTCGACTTCTTCGCACGCGGCTCTTCTCCTGCTGCGTCATCAGAACCCCTGGCGCGGACGGGAAGATTGCGCGTCCCGAATAAAAACAGCAGCGTCATGACCGCGGTGGCGACCATCCCCGCTCGCGTGGCTTTCAGGCGGGCGGTTTTATAGACCTGGTTGAGTTCCGTTACATCCTTCTGATTCACGCCCTGGTCCAGCATCAGCGTTGAGAAACCCGTATCGCTGAGATAAGGAATAACGGAAAGATTTGCCACCTTCTGCTGTGTATCCTGGCTTAGCGAAGCGTCGTGGCTGGCCATATCCTGTACCGTCATGGTGACCGCCGTCAGCATCACCATACCGCAAACCGCCACGCCGATTGCCTGGCCGACGTTACGCGAAGTCGCCTGCACGCCGCCGGACTGCTGCGCATCGCGCGCCGGCAGGGCGCTGGTAACAATATAGCTGGAATAGGCGGAAACGATGCCCATACTGATGCCAATCAGACACATCCCTACCGGCACGATCATGCTGAAATCGGACGGGCCGAAGCCGAAGATGCACAACACGGAGCCCAGCGTGCCGATGAGCAGCGCGCTCTGGCACATCCGTTTCGGATTCGCGTTTTTCCAGACGATCGGCAGCCCCAGCGAAAAGACCACGACGCCCAGCGCAAACGGCAGAATGAGCAAGCCGGTTTCAATACCGTTCAGCCCGGCAACCACCTGTACAAAGCTCACGGTCACAAAAATACCGGAACCGTAGGCGAGGAAGATAAACGCCGTCAGATAGAGACCGTTACGCACCTGCGGCGTTGCGAGGAACGACAGCGGGATCAGCGCGCTGCCGGTGGTGGCTTCGCGATGGCGCTCCCACTTCAGCATAATCGCCAGCACGATCAGGCCAAACAGGACGAGGAACGGCGCCGGGCTAAGACCCATGACGGTGAACGGCGCGTTAAACGGCGTAAACAGACCCCAGCTCGAGACTTTCAGGAAGCCGAGGATCACGCTGAACAGGCCGATAACGGTCAGGACGACGCCCGGCAGATCGAACACCACTTTGCGTTCAGGTTTTGCCGGCGTAGGGACGAGGAAAGAGCCGCTGAAGATCACGATGCACAGGCCGGCGATAGCGGCAAACGCGGCGCGCCAGCCGAGGTGGTCAACCAGCAGGCCGCAAATCAACGGACCGGCGGCGAAGGAGACGCCGCTTGCCGCGCCGATCGCGCCAAAGGCGATCGCCTGCTGGCGGCCTTTATAGTTACTGGCGATAAGCCCCAGCACCGAAGGGATCATAAAGCTTCCGCCAATACCGGAAAGCAGACGGGCGCCGTAGGTGAAGACCAGCATGTTCGGTGAGAAATAAGCGGTCAGCTCGGCAAGAAACAGCAGCGCGCAGCCGATGCGGAAGGTTTTCTTCCAGCCGACGATAAGCCCGGCCATCCCGGCGGCGACCATCAGAGAGCCCGCGGCCAGCGAATACATCGCGTTGGCGATGCTGATGAGATCCATTGACGCGTGCAGGTCTTTGACCAGCGCGCCGGTAGCGATGCTCAGCGTGGCATTATCGCCGGATGTCGAAAGCTGAGCGAGGCACAGTACCAGCAGCGGCAACCATTTCATCGCCGTATCGGCGGCCGCGTTGCGCGACATGCCGGGAGAGTTAATTACTGAATTTGTCGTCATGATCGTGTTCTGTGGTTAATTTCAGGCAATCTACACATCATCCTTCAAGCTGCCTCTGTGCTGGCTGCCTGCGTTCACCCCGGTCGCTTACTGTAGTAAGTGACCGGGGATTCTCTCAGGTGCCGCCTTGATGCAACGTGAATGATTTTGTGCAATAGCTATCCGCCCGACGCCGCCGCCGGGTGGATAATGTTCGCAACAGGATTACTGGATTTGCTGTTTCTTACCGCCCAGCACGGTGCCCCAGACCTTCACATCTTTAAGCTGAACCGGCTCGATGGCCTGCGGATCGTCTTCCAGCACGGTGAAGTCGGCATATTTACCGCATTCGATGCTGCCGATCAGATGGTCCATTTTCATGGTCCATGCCGCGCCGAGGGTCATCGCGTGCAGTGCGTGATCGACGGAGATTTTTTCCGCTTCGCCCAGTACGCGCCCGGATGCCGTCAGGCGGTTCACCGCGCACCAGCCGGTGAACAGCGGGTTGATGGGGGTGATGCCGCAATCGCTGTGGAAGGCGAAAGGAATACCGTGGCGCACCGCGCTGCCGCAGGCGTCCATACGCATTGCGCGCTCCGGGCCCATGGTTTTGCTGTAGTGCTGATCGCCCCAGTAATAGACGTGGTTGCTGAAAAAGTTCACGCCCATACCCATCTCTTTGATGCGTTTGAACTGATCTTCACGCAGCATCTGCGCGTGCTGCATCACCGCGCGGTGGTTCACTGCCGGAATACGATTCAGGGTTTTCTCGACGGCTTTAATGAACGCTTCCGAGGCCTCGTCGCCGTTACAGTGGCAGTGAACCTGGTAGCCGCGGGACATGATGTCGTAGACCTGCTGCTCCACTTCTTCCGGCGTGGCGTTCCACGCGCCGTTGTGGCCATCCAGATAATAGAAGGGCTCCAGCATCCGTCCTGACCCACCCTGGATAGAGCCGTCGAGGAAGATTTTCATCGGGCCGAAGTGCATTTTTTCGTGCCCGTGACGCATAACGTCCGGGGCGAAATCCAGCGCTTCCTGGAAGGGTTTTTTGACGAAAGGAGGACCGTAGGCCACCAGCAGACGAATCGGGAAGTCCTCTTCACGGGTCATGCGGATGTAGTTGGTCATCAGCTCGGGATTGCTGAAATCGGTCAGACCCATATCGGCTGCGCTGGTGCAGCCTGCGCGAAATGCTTCCTGGCCGAAATTGGCGATGGCGATTTCGGTGGTGAGTTCGTCCCAGAAACCATATTTATTCAGGATTGGCCCCATGGCGGCGAACTCCACCAGCTCGCCGTGCAGCGTACCGTCCTGATTTTTCACCACGCCTTCAATCTGGCAGTCGTCAAATATTCCGCAGTCGTGCAGCGCGGCGGTATTGGCGCCCATCAGGTGGATGCTCATATGGATAACCGCGACCGGACGGGTGGTTGAGACGCGGTCCAGATGTTCGCGACCCAGCTTTTCGCTGCCGAAATAAATGGGATCAACGCCCCATGCGATCAGCGGCGCGTGCGGATCGGTCATCTCACGTTCCACCGCCTGCAGCGCGCTGACGACGTCGTCAAAAGAGCGGCAGCCTTTCCAGACTTTACCGGTATGGTCCGGGCGATCGTAGTAACCCACATAGGGGAATTGCCACATACCGCCGCCGGTGACGTGCGAGTGGGCTTCAATCAGGCCGGGCATTAACACTTTATCGGCAAAGGTCTCGTCCAGCTGGTATTCGCCAAAGCCGGTGAGTTCTTCAAGCGTGCCGGTGCCTAAAATACGGTCGCCGCGCACCGCGACATGGGTGGTCTCCGGGCGGTTCGGGCACATCGTAATGATTTTTTTAGCGGCAAAAATCGTGATTTCTGATGCTGACATAGTAGGCTCAATCATTGAGGGTTCAGAGAGCGATGAAAGGCGTCGCTTTCATCATGAGTATTAATGCGCCTATGCTAATTGTCATATTGGATGTATAACAGGACCAAAAACCCACGATATTAAGGTGCCAATTTGTCGGTTGCTCTGCCTTTTGATTTAACGGGAATAAAGCTGGATGCTGGCAGAAAGCGTAGCGAGCAGCTTTATCGCGCCCTGAGAGAGAAGATGGTGAATACGCCCGGTCTTCACGGGGCTAAACTACCCGCGACGCGTGAGCTGGCGCGGCTGCTGGGGGTTTCTCGCAATACGGTGGTCTCGGTCTACGAGCGTTTATATGCCGACGATTTGATTGAAACCCGACAGGGCGACGGCACCTATATACGTTATCGCGGGCAGGAGGTTGACGAAGGCCCCGACGTCCCTGAAATTCCTGCCTTACGCGTCGACTCGCGCCTGCCGCTGACGGCGCGGTTTAATCGCCATTTTGTGCACGATGGCCCGCCGAAGGCTTTTCGCATCGGCATGCCCGCGATTGACCATTTCCCGTTTGATACCTGGTCGCGCCTGCAAAACCGCTTCTGGCGGCGGCGACCCATTGCGCAAATGGGTTACGGCGTTCCGGCGGGCGATTTACAGCTGCGCGAGCTTATCGCCAGCTATCTGCATACCTCGCGCGGCCTGAAGTGCGATCCGGCTCAGGTGATTATTACCCTTGGCGCACAACAGGCGATAATGCTCTGTTCCGCGCTGCTGCTGCGCGTCGGGCAGGACGTCATTATGGAAAACCCCTGCCACTGGGCGGCGGCGGGCGTATTCTCCTGCCTTGGTTTGAATATTAAAGCGATTAACGTTGATGATGAGGGGCTTCAGACGGCGCAGTTGACGGATTATCCCGACGCCCGGATGGTCTACGTGAGCCCGTCATGCCAGTACCCGACGGGCGCGACGCTCTCGCTATCGCGGCGGATGACGCTGCTGGAGTGGGCCAGAAAGCATCAGGCGTGGATTATGGAGGATGATTACGACGGCGAGTATCGCTATAACGGCACGCCGCTGATGCCGCTCGCCGCGCTGGATAACCGCCATCGGGTGATTTATATCGGTTCGTTTTCCAAAGTGATGTATCCCGCGCTACGCCTGGGCTACATGGTGGTTCCGCAACAGCTGGTGGAACCGCTGAACCTGCTGCGTATGCTATCCACCCGCCAGCCGCCAATGAACGACCAGCAGGTGATGGCGAGCTTTATTTCGGAGGGTCATTTCCAGCCCCATATCCGGCGAATGCGCAGAATCAGTAAAAGCCGTCGCGATCTGCTGCTGGCCGAGTGGAATCAGCATCTGAGCCCTATTGGCGTGATGCCGGAAGTGGCCTCGGGGTTACATGCGGCGATTACGCTGGATGATGCTGAAACAGAAACCCGTCTCGTTAGCCAGGCCCAGGCGGCAGGCGTGGAAATTACGCCGCTGAGCGCATTGTGGATCCCCGGTACGCCTGAAAGCCGCCATCATTACGGCGTGGTGCTGGGATTTGCCGGCGTGATGGAAGCGGATATTGTGCAGTCGATACAGGCGCTAAAAAAATGCTGGCAGTGACCCTGCTAAAATAAATACTCAGCGTATATCTACCAACGCGTTTGCGCTGTAACCCTGGTGGAAAGCCGCTTTTCAGATGTCATAAAGCTGCCCTAAACGCTTGCTTTTACGTCTTCTCCTGCGATGATAGAAAACAGAAAGAATGAATTACGGGCTACTATCCATGAAAAACGTTTTCCCAGCGCTTGCCGTTTTATTTGCGGTCCTCAGCCTCACAGGCTGTGGTCTGAAAGGGCCGCTCTATTTCCCGCCAGCGGATAAAACGGCGCCTCCGCCGACTAAACCGGTTGATAGCGGTATCCAGAGCTCTACGCCGGATCGTAACGATCGCGGTGATAGCGGTGGTCCGACCCAGGTGAATTACTGACAGTTCCGCGCTGCTGGAGTAGATGATGCAGTTCTCTAAAATGCATGGCCTTGGCAATGACTTTATGGTTGTTGACGCGGTAACTCAGAATGTTTTTTTCTCACCGGAACTGATTCGTCGTCTGGCGGATCGGCATCTTGGCGTGGGCTTCGATCAGCTGCTGGTGGTTGAGCCGCCCTACGATCCGGAGCTCGACTTCCACTATCGCATCTTCAATGCCGACGGTAGCGAGGTGGCGCAATGCGGCAACGGCGCGCGCTGTTTCGCCCGCTTTGTGCGCCTGAAAGGCCTGACCAATAAACGTGACATCCGCGTCAGTACCTCGAACGGCCGTATGGTATTAAGCGTAACGGAAGACGATCTGGTGCGCGTGAATATGGGTGAGCCAAACTTCGAACCGTCGCAGGTGCCGTTCCGCGCCAACAAAGCGGAAAAGACCTATATCATGCGCGCCGCTGAACAGACAGTATTGTGCGGCGTGGTGTCCATGGGCAACCCGCACTGCGTTATCCAGGTCGATGATGTGGAAACCGCGACGGTGGAAACGCTCGGCCCGGTGATGGAAAACCACGAGCGCTTCCCGGAGCGGGCGAACATCGGCTTTATGCAGGTGGTCAGCCGCTCCCATATTCGCCTGCGCGTGTATGAACGCGGCGCGGGTGAAACGCAGGCCTGCGGTAGCGGCGCCTGCGCGGCGGCGGCAGTCGGTATCCAGCAGGGGTTACTGGGCGAGGAGGTCCGCGTGGAATTACCCGGCGGGCGTCTTGATATCGCCTGGAAAGGTCCGGGCCAACCGCTGTATATGACTGGCCCGGCGGCACATGTCTATGACGGATTTATTCATTTATGAAACAAGTCGGGGAAGAACAGCAGGAACTCGCCAGCGAGCTGAACGATCGCGCAGTGGTGGACTATCTGTTGCAACATCCTGAATTCTTTATTCGTAATGCGGCGCTGGTGGAGCATATGTCGGTGCCGCATCCGGTACGTGGTTCGGTCTCGCTGGTGGAATGGCACATGGCGCGGGCGCGGAACCATATCAACGTGCTGGAAGAGAATATGACGCTGCTGATGGCCCAGGCGACGGCTAACGAAAGCCTGTTTCAGCGCCTGTTTGATCTCCAGACGCGGCTGGCGGCGGCCGATAGCCTTGATGAAATGCTGAACCGCTTTCATCGCTGGGCGCGCGAGCTGGGCCTGGCGGGCGCCACGGTGCGCCTGTTTCCCGACAGCTGGCGGCTCGGCGCGCCATCCAAATTCACTCATCTGGCGATAAGCCGTCAGGCGTTTGAGCCGATTCGCATTCAGCGTCTTGGGCAACAGCGCCATTATCTTGGCCCATTAAACGGCCCGGAACTGCTGGTGGTGCTGCCGGAAGCAAAAGCCGTGGGTTCGGTGGCGATGTCGCTGCTGGGGGGAGATGAAGCGCCCGGCGTGATGCTGTTCAGCAGTCGCGACCCTCAGCACTATCAGCAAGGTCAGGGAACGCAGCTTTTGCATGAAATTGCGTCGATGCTCCCGGGGTTGCTGGAGCGCTGGATCGAGCGCGCATGACCGACTCGCCGCTGTTTACGCCCGTAGAACGCTTTTTACGCTATCTCGGCGTGGAGCGTCAGCTGAGCCCGATAACGCTGCTGAACTACCGCCGCCAGCTTGAGACGCTTATCGCGCTGGCGGATAGCGCCGGGCTGAAAAGCTGGCAGCAGTGCGATGCTGCCCAGGTCCGTAGCCTGGCGGTGCGCAGCCGTCGCCAGGGGCTGGGGCCAGCCAGCCTGGCTTTACGTCTCTCCGCCTTACGCAGCTTCTTTGACTGGCTGGTGAGCCAGGGCGAACTGGCCGCTAATCCGGCGAAGGGGATTTCGGCGCCGAAAACACCGCGCCATTTACCAAAAAATATCGACGTCGACGACGTTAACCGACTGCTGGATATCGATCTTAACGATCCGCTGGCGGTACGCGACCGGGCGATGCTGGAAGTGATGTACGGCGCGGGACTGCGTCTCTCGGAGCTGGTGAATCTCGACATTAAGCACCTCGATCTGGAATCCGGCGAGGTGTGGGTGATGGGCAAAGGCAGCAAAGAGCGCCGCCTGCCGATTGGCCGCAACGCGGTGGTGTGGATTGAGCACTGGCTCGACCTGCGCGGCCTGTTCGGCGCTGATGAAGACGCCCTGTTCTTATCAAAGCTGGGTAAGCGAATTTCCGCGCGTAACGTGCAAAAGCGCTTTGCCGAATGGGGCATTAAGCAGGGCCTCAACAGCCACGTGCATCCGCATAAGCTGCGCCACTCTTTCGCGACCCATATGCTGGAGTCGAGCGGCGATCTGCGCGGGGTGCAGGAGCTGCTGGGTCATGCGAATCTGTCCACCACTCAAATTTATACCCATCTTGATTTTCAACACCTTGCGTCGGTGTACGATGCGGCGCATCCGCGCGCCAAACGGGGGAAATAATGCGTTTTTACCGACCTCTGGGCCAGATTTCAGCACTGACATTTGACCTGGACGATACCCTTTATGACAACCGTCCGGTGATTGACCGAACGCTGCATGAGTCGCTGAGCTTTGTGCGCAGCTACCACCCGTCGCTGAGTCAATTTGACGCCAGCGAACTCAACCGGCTGCGCCAGACGCTGCTGGCGTCAGAGCCGGAAATTTACCACGATGTCACCGAGTGGCGCCGCCGCGCGCTGGAGCTGGGGATGATCAACGCCGGGCTTTCTGCGGCGCTGGCGAAAACGGGGGCCGAGGAAGCGATGGCGAACTTCGCCCACTGGCGCAGCCTGATCGATGTCCCGCAGGAGACGCACGATACGCTGGCGCAGCTGGCGGAAAAGTGGCCGCTGGTGGCCATTACCAATGGTAATGCCCAGCCGGAGCTTTTTGGCCTGAGCGACTACTTCCGCTTCGTGCTGCGCGCCGGTCCGGACGGGCGCTCTAAGCCTTTTGCCGATATGTATCATCTCGCAGCCGAGCGGCTGGCGCTGCCGCTGGGGCAGATTCTGCACGTCGGGGACGATCTGACGACCGACGTGGCGGGCTCCATTCGCTGCGGCATGCAGGCCTGTTGGATCAAACCGCAGGGCGCAGACCTGATGCGCACCGCCGACAGCCGCCTGTTACCGCACATCGAAATTTCACGGTTGGCATCTCTGACCTCGCTGATATAATCGTCAGTAGTTCTGTATAAATTAACAGTAGCCTGGTGTACTGAACGTTGCCGGGCGTCTCATTTCCGGCGGTGCCAATGGACGTTTCTTATCTGCTCGACAGCCTTAATGACAAACAGCGTGAAGCCGTTGCGGCATCACGTACTAACATGCTGGTTCTGGCAGGCGCGGGCAGCGGTAAGACGCGCGTACTGGTACACCGCATCGCCTGGCTGCTGAGCGTTGAGCACTGTTCCCCTTACTCCATTATGGCGGTGACCTTTACCAACAAAGCGGCGGCGGAAATGCGCCATCGTATTGGCCAACTGATGGGTACCACCCAGGGCGGTATGTGGGTCGGCACTTTCCACGGGCTGGCGCACCGGCTGCTGCGCGCTCATCACCTTGACGCCAACCTGCCGCAGGACTTCCAGATCCTCGACAGCGAAGACCAGCTGCGCCTGCTCAAGCGTCTGATTAAGGCGATGAATCTCGATGAGAAGCAGTGGCCGCCGCGTCAGGCGATGTGGTACATCAACGGCCAGAAAGATGAAGGGCTGCGCCCGCACCATATACAGAGCTACGGTAACCCGGTTGAGCAGACCTGGCAGAAAGTTTATCAGGCCTACCAGGAGGCCTGCGATCGGGCGGGGCTGGTGGATTTCGCCGAACTGCTGCTGCGCGCCCACGAACTGTGGCTCAACAAGCCGCACATTCTTCAGCACTACCGCGAGCGCTTTACCAATATCCTGGTGGACGAATTTCAGGATACCAACAACATTCAGTACGCGTGGATCCGCCTGCTGGCGGGCGATACCGGCAAGGTGATGATCGTCGGCGATGACGATCAGTCCATTTACGGCTGGCGCGGCGCGCAGGTGGAGAACATCCAGCGCTTCCTCAACGATTTCCCCGGCGCGGAAACTATCCGCCTCGAGCAAAACTATCGCTCGACCAGCAATATCCTCAGCGCGGCCAACGCCCTGATTGAAAACAACAGCGGGCGCCTGGGGAAAAAGCTGTGGACCGACGGCGCCGACGGCGAGCCGATTTCGCTCTACTGCGCGTTTAACGATCTTGATGAGGCGCGCTTTGTCGTCAACCGCATCAAAACCTGGCAGGAAAACGGCGGGGCGCTGGAGCAGTGCGCGATTCTGTATCGCAGCAACGCCCAGTCGCGCGTGCTGGAAGAGGCGCTGCTGCAGGCCAGCATGCCGTATCGTATTTATGGCGGCATGCGCTTCTTCGAACGCCAGGAGATCAAAGATGCGCTCTCCTATCTGCGCCTGATCGCCAATCGTAATGACGACGCGGCCTTTGAGCGCGTGGTGAATACCCCGACGCGCGGTATCGGCGATCGCACGCTGGACGTGGTGCGCCAGACCTCGCGCGACCGTCAGCTGACGCTGTGGCAGGCCTGTCGCGAGCTGTTAAAAGATAAAGTGCTTGCCGGACGCGCCGCCAGCGCCCTGCAGCGTTTTATGGAGCTCATTGACGCCCTGGCGCAGGAAACCGCCGATATGCCGCTGCACGTGCAGACCGATCGGGTGATTAAAGACTCCGGCCTGCGCATGATGTACGAGCAGGAGAAAGGCGAGAAAGGCCAGACGCGCATTGAAAACTTAGAGGAGCTGGTGACGGCAACGCGCCAGTTCAGCTACAACGAAGAAGATGAAGATTTGATGCCGCTGCAGGCGTTCCTCTCGCATGCGGCGCTGGAAGCGGGAGAAGGGCAGGCGGATACCTGGCAGGATGCGGTACAGCTGATGACCCTGCACTCGGCGAAAGGGCTGGAGTTCCCGCAGGTCTTTATCGTCGGCGTGGAAGAGGGGATGTTCCCGAGCCAGATGGCGCTTGATGAGGGCGGCCGCCTGGAAGAAGAACGCCGTCTGGCCTACGTCGGCGTCACCCGCGCGATGCAGAAGCTCACGCTGACCTATGCGGAAACCCGCCGCCTGTATGGCAAAGAGGTTTATCACCGTCCGTCGCGCTTTATCGGCGAACTGCCGGAGTCGTGCGTGGAAGAGGTGCGGCTGCGCGCCACGGTCAGCCATCAGCGGATGGGGACGCCGATGGCGGAAAACGACACCGGCTATAAGCTGGGCCAGCGCGTGCGCCATGCCAAGTTTGGCGAAGGCACGATCGTGAACCTCGAAGGCAGCGGCGAACACAGCCGCCTGCAGGTTGCGTTTCAGGGGCAGGGGATTAAATGGCTGGTCGCGGCGTATGCCCGGCTTGAAACAGTGTAACAGTAAGAAAAGTATCATTATTTTGTAATATTCTGCTACCTTTATACGTTAAGGAGCTTGATTTGCTCTTTAGCGTTCCGTTGCGTGTTGACGCCGTTTTTGCGCTGGCGTAACATGCGCGCACGATTACGCTAAGAGGACATTCGCCTTGGACACACCCAGTAGATGCTGGCTCAATTTCCTGCCCATCAGGAACAACTCCTAAGGCTATCCTCTTATGCTGATAGCCTTAGCGGTTGTCGGCGACCCGTTCTATTCCCGTCGCTCTGAGTCAGGCTTAATGGTCTGAAACCCAAATTGTTTCTGTGTGCCCACCGAACTGTCCGATAATTTTTTGCATTGGGAGTCCCGGTCATGCTGAGCGCATTTCAACTGGAAAACAATCGTTTAACGCGTCTGGAAGCCGACGAGATCAAGCACCTCGCCAGTTCGGTGTGGGTCGATCTGGTCGAGCCTGACGACGATGAACGAAGCCGCGTGCAAACGGAATTGGGCCAGAACCTGGCGACGCGCCCGGAGCTGGAAGACATCGAAGCGTCAGCGCGTTTCTTTGAGGATGAAGACGGCCTGCATATCCACTCATTTTTCTTTTTTGAAGATGCAGAGGATCACGCCGGTAACTCTACCGTCGCGTTTACTATCCGCGAAGGGCGTCTGTTCACCCTGCGCGAACGGGAGCTGCCCGCTTTCCGCCTGTATCGCATGCGCGCCCGCAGCCAGTCGATGGTGGACGGCAACGCTTACGAGCTGCTGCTGGACCTGTTCGAAACCAAAATCGAGCAGCTGGCGGATGAAATTGAAAACATCTATAGCGACCTGGAAAAGCTCAGCCGGGTGATCATGGAAGGTCGTCAGGGCGATGATTACGACGAGGCGCTCTCGACGCTGGCGGAGCAGGAAGATATCGGCTGGAAAGTCCGCCTGTGTCTGATGGATACCCAGCGCGCGCTGAACTTCCTCGTGCGCAAAGCCCGCCTTCCGGCCGGTCAGCTGGAGCAGGCGCGTGAGATCCTGCGCGACATCGAATCCCTGCTGCCGCACAACGAATCGCTGTTCCAGAAGGTTAACTTCCTGATGCAGGCGGCGATGGGTTTTATCAACATCGAGCAGAACCGCATCATCAAGATCTTCTCGGTGGTCTCCGTGGTGTTCCTGCCGCCGACGCTGGTGGCTTCCAGCTATGGCATGAACTTTGAGTTTATGCCTGAACTGCACTGGAGCTTTGGCTATCCCGGCGCGATTGTCTTTATGATGCTCGCTGGCCTGGCGCCGTATCTGTACTTTAAGCGTAAAAACTGGCTGTAAAAAAAGGAGCTTCGGCTCCTTTTTTGCGTACCAGCTTGGCTTTATGCCCTACGCGTACGGCGTATTGTGTAAACCGCATCCATCACGAAAATCGCCAGCGCCACCCAGATAAAGGCGAAGGTTACCATTTTATCCGCGCCCGGCACTTCGCCGTAGAAGGTTACCGCCAGCAGGAACATCAGCGTCGGGCCGATATACTGGAAAAATCCCAGCGTGGAGAGGCGCAGACGCGTCGCCGCGCCGGTAAAGCACAGCAGCGGGATGGTGGTGACCACGCCCGCCGCCATCAGCAGCAGGTTCAGCGACCACGGATTCTGCCCCATGTGGCTGGTCGGGCTATCGGCAATACCAAACAGATAAATCGCAGCGACCGGCAGCAGCCAGAGCGTCTCAAACAGCATCCCGGTTTGCGCATCCACGGCGATCTTTTTACGCAGCAGGCCGTAAAAAGCGAAGCTGAACGCCAGGCCCAGCGCGATAATCGGCAGCGAGCCGAAGGTCCAGAGCTGTACCAGCACGCCGCAGGCGGCCAGCAGCACCGCCAGCCACTGCATCCGGCGAAAGCGCTCCCCGAGGAAGATCATCCCCAGCAGAATATTCACCAGCGGATTGATAAAATAGCCCAGGCTGGCTTCCAGCATATGATGGTTATTCACCGCCCAGATAAACAGCAGCCAGTTGCCGCCCACCAGCACCGCAGAGAGCGCCAGCAGGAACACCTTTTTCGGCGTTTTCAGCAGCCTTTTGACCTGCGGCCACTGACGGCTGATGCTGATCAGCGCGACCATGAAAAAGAAGGACCAGATCACGCGGTGAGTCAGAATTTCATCGGCGGGAACATAGTAGATAAGCTTGAAGTACGCCGGCGCGATACCCCAGATAAAATAGGCGGCCAGGGCCAGAAGAATCCCCACCCGCGTTTGTTTAGCGTCCATCGGTACAAATCCATTGCCAAAGAGAGAGATGTTACTCGATTTAGGCCGATCAACCCACCATATACGTCGCCGTGGCGCTGGCGATATACACCTGCTCTTCGTTATGCAGCTCGACGCGGGCCACCGCCACTTTATTACCGGCGCGCAGCAGGCTGCTGGTAGCGGTAAAGCGTTCCCCGCGGCCCGGACGCAGGTAGTCGACGCGCAGATCGATAGTGCCCATCCGCGACAGGCGCTGGCGCAGCTCTTCTTCATTGATGGTGTCGTGGCGAGTCAGCGTGCTGCCGACGCATACCAGCCCTGCAGCGACGTCCAGTGCTGAGGCGATCACGCCGCCATGTAAAATGCTCTGCGCCCAGTTGCCCACCATCATCGGCTGATTGTTGAAACTCAGCTGGGCAAACTCCTTTTCATAGCGCTCCAGCTCCAGCCCTAAGGCACGATTAAACGGCATATGGTAGACGAAGATCTCTCCCACCAGCTTCAGGGCGGCGGCGGCGGTCAGTTCAGACATAACAACACTTCCATAAGTTAATGAAATGTTGATTTTATGCTTCTAAAATATTGATTTCTACTTTAAGAACGGATAACAGGTCAGATGCCGCATAAATAGGTAGAATGCTGCCTGGGTTAAACAGAAATAATAAATATCCATCCAGGAGAACAGCAATGCGTATCTCTTTGGCCTGCCTGCTGGCGCTTGTTGCGCTTCCGGCCGGCGTTCTGGCGCAGGACGCGCCGGTGAATAAACAGGTCCACGACGCTCCGGTCGTTCGCGGGAGCATTATCGCCAACCTGTTACAGGACCATGATAATCCGTTCCTGCTCTATCCCTACGAGAGCAACTATCTGCTCTATACGTGGACCAGCGATCTCAATAAAGAAGCGATTCGTAGCTACGACTGGGCCGAAAATGCGCGTAAAGATGAAGTGAAGTTCCAGCTCAGCCTGGCGTTTCCGCTGTGGCGAGGGATCCTCGGCGAGAATTCGCTGCTGGGCGCTTCTTATACGCAAAAATCCTGGTGGCAGCTCTCCAACAGCAAAGAGTCCGCGCCGTTTCGCGAAACCAACTATGAGCCGCAGCTGTTCCTCGGGTTTGCGACCGATTACTCGTTCGCCGGCTGGACGCTGCGCGACGTTGAGATGGGTTATAACCACGACTCTAACGGCCGTTCCGATCCCACCTCCCGCAGCTGGAACCGCCTCTATACCCGGCTGATGGCGCAAAACGGCAACTGGCTGGTTGAGGTGAAGCCCTGGTACGTGATTGGCAGCACCGACGATAATCCGGATATCACCAAATATATGGGGTATTACCGGCTGAAAGTGGGCTATCAGCTGGGCGACGCCATCCTCAGCGCCCAGGGGCAATATAACTGGAATACCGGCTACGGCGGCGCCGAGCTTGGGGTGAGCTATCCGATCACCAAACACGTGCGCGTCTATACTCAGGTCTATAGCGGTTATGGCGAGTCGCTCATCGATTATAACTTCAATCAGACCCGCGTCGGCGTCGGGCTGATGCTCAACGATCTGTTTTAATCGTTGCACTCTGGCTCTCAGGCGCTGAAAATAGCGCCTGTTTTCTTTTCAGGCATATGGGGTCAACGTGGCGCAGGCGGAAGTATTGAATCAGGAATCGCTGGCTAAGCAGGTTTTACAAGAGACCTTCGGCTACCAGCAGTTTCGCCCGGGCCAGGAAACTATCATTGATACGGCGTTGGCCGGGCGCGATTGCCTGGTGGTGATGCCAACCGGCGGCGGCAAGTCGCTGTGTTATCAGGTTCCGGCGCTGGTGCTGGGCGGTCTCACCGTCGTGGTGTCGCCGCTTATTTCCTTGATGAAGGACCAGGTCGATCAGCTGCTGGCTAACGGCGTGGCGGCGGCGTGCCTGAACTCAACCCAGAGCCGGGAGCAGCAGCAGGATGTGATGGCCGGCTGCCGCAGCGGGCAGATTCGCCTGCTGTATATCGCCCCGGAGCGCCTGATGCTGGATAACTTCCTTGAGCATCTTACGCACTGGAATCTGTCGATGGTGGCGGTGGACGAGGCGCACTGTATTTCCCAGTGGGGGCACGATTTCCGTCCGGAATACGCCGCGTTAGGGCAGCTGCGCCAGCGGATACCGCAAATCCCGTTTATGGCGCTGACCGCCACCGCCGATGACACGACGCGTCGCGACATTGTTCGCCTGCTGGATCTAAACGACCCGCTCATTCAGGTCAGCAGCTTCGACCGACCCAACATCCGCTATATGCTGATGGAGAAGTTTAAGCCGCTGGATCAGCTGATGCGCTACGTGCAGGACCAGCGCGGTAAGTCGGGCATTATCTACTGCAATAGCCGCTCAAAAGTGGAAGACACCGCCGCTCGCCTGCAAAGCCGCGGTATCAGCGCCGCGGCCTATCACGCCGGGCTGGAAAACCATATCCGCGCCGACGTGCAGGAGAAATTCCAGCGCGACGACCTGCAAATCGTGGTGGCGACGGTAGCCTTCGGTATGGGTATCAACAAACCGAACGTCCGTTTTGTAGTGCATTTCGATATCCCCCGCAATATTGAATCCTATTACCAGGAGACCGGCCGCGCCGGGCGCGATGGGCTGCCTGCCGAGGCGATGCTGTTTTACGATCCGGCGGATATGGCGTGGCTCCGACGCTGCCTTGAGGAGAAACCCGCCGGGCCGCTGCAGGACATTGAACGCCATAAGCTCAACGCGATGGGGGCCTTTGCCGAAGCGCAAACCTGCCGCCGTCTGGTGCTGCTCAACTACTTTGGCGAGGGGCGGCAGGAGCCCTGCGGCAACTGCGATATCTGCCTCGATCCGCCGAAACAGTACGACGGTTTAATGGACGCGCGTAAGGCGCTGTCGACGATTTACCGCGTCAATCAGCGCTTTGGTATGGGCTACGTGGTGGAAGTGCTGCGCGGCGCCAATAACCAGCGTATTCGCGATATGGGGCACGACAAGCTGCCGGTCTACGGCATTGGGCGCGAACAGAGCCACGAGCATTGGGTCAGCGTTATCCGTCAGCTTATTCATTTAGGCCTGGTTACGCAGAATATAGCCCAGCACTCTGCGCTACAGCTTACCGAGGCCGCGCGTCCGGTCCTGCGCGGCGACGTGACGCTACAGCTTGCCGTGCCGCGTATTGTGGCGCTGAAGCCGAAAGCGATGCAGAAATCCTTTGGCGGTAATTACGATCGCAAGCTGTTCGCCAAGCTGCGCAAACTGCGTAAGGCGATTGCCGACGAAGAGAATATCCCGCCCTACGTGGTGTTTAACGATGCGACGCTAATTGAAATGGCCGAGCAAACGCCGCTGACGGCCGGGGAGATGCTCAGCGTCAACGGCGTTGGCACGCGTAAGCTCGAGCGTTTTGGTAAAGAGTTTATGGCCCTGATCCGCGCGCACGTGGATGGCGATGATGAGTAGTCAGCCAGACGAAAAAGTGTAAATATAGTTTTCGTCCTGACTATTTCCCTGCGAGTTAATTATGTTGACGCTTTTTTTCACCGTGGCGCTGGTGCATATCATTGCGCTGATGAGTCCTGGCCCGGACTTCTTCTTTGTTTCACAAACCGCCGTTAGCCGCTCCCGCAAAGAGGCGATGATGGGCGTGCTGGGGATCACCTGCGGAGTAATGGTATGGGCGGGCGTAGCGCTGCTCGGCCTGAACCTGATTATCGAGAAGATGGCCTGGCTGCATACCATTATTATGGTCGGCGGCGGCCTGTATCTGTGCTGGATGGGCTTCCAGATGCTGCGCGGCGCGCTGAAAAAAAGCGAAGCGGCAGCGGCGGTAGAGCCTCAGGTCGAACTGGCGCGCAGCGGCCGGAGCTTCCTGAAAGGGCTGCTGACCAATCTGGCTAACCCAAAAGCGATTATCTATTTTGGCTCCGTGTTCTCGCTGTTTGTCGGCGACAGCGTCAGTTCCGGCGCGCGCTGGGGGATTTTCCTGCTGATTGTTCTGGAGACGCTGGCCTGGTTTACGGTGGTCGCCAGCCTGTTCGCCCTACCGGGCATGCGCCGCGGCTATCAGCGGATGGCGAAGTGGATCGACGGCATTGCCGGTACTCTGTTTGCCGGGTTTGGTATTCACCTGATTATTTCGCGCTAAGCGTTCTGCGGCCCGCCCAAGGGTTATGGGCGGGCCGGATATTAATGACGCAGCTGCTGCAAATCGTCGGACGTCAGACCGGTCATTTCCATAACCGCAGTAGTATCAATGCCCCGCTCGAGCATGGCCTTTGCGACGTTAAGAAGCGCAGCGCGTTTACCCTCTTTTATGCCTTCCTTAATGCCCTTCTGCATACCTTCCTCAAGCCACTTTTCTGCCAGAGTCATCAGTACACCTCCATGTTGCGGCACCCGCTGTGCCAGCTCATATAATAGCGGCCGAACATCCTGCTCTTCTCCCGCCTGGGCCATATATTTTATCAGTACGGTAATTTGCTGTTTATCTATACATCAGGCGTGGCGCGCAGAGGCCAGCAGGGCGCCGACCAGCATAAACAGCGATCCAAAAACCTTGTTTAGCGCTTTCATCTGTTTCGGCCCCTTGATCCACGCGGCGATGCGCTGCGCCAGCGTGGCGTAGCCAATCATCACGATAATATCGACCACGATGGTGGTGACGCCGAGCACGAGGTACTGCATCACCTGGGGCTGGTGCGGCACGATAAACTGCGGGAAGAGCGCGGCGAGGAACACGATGCTTTTTGGGTTGGTCAGGTTGACGAACACCGCGCGCTTAAAGAGTTTGCCGCGGCTCTGCGCTTGCGCAAGGGTATTCAGATCGAGAGAACCCGCGGCTCGCCACTGCTGAATGCCGAGCCAGATAAGATAAGCGGCGCCCGCCCATTTCAGGATTTCAAAGGCCAACAGCGAACGGGAAAAAAGCGTACCCAGGCCAACGCCCACCAGCACGATATGAATGCCGAGCCCGGTCTGTAGCCCGGCAATAGAAGCCGCCGCGCCGCGATAACCGTGGTTGATTGAGGTGGTCATGGTATTTATCGCCCCGGATCCCGGCGACAGGCTGAGAATAAGAGATGTCAGCAGATAGGCAAACCACCACTCGAACGTCATGAGAAACTCCCTGATTGTCTGTTTTTATGCCACAATACGCTATTGTGTAAGCATTGTGTGATGCACGATAAAAAAACGATTTTCAGCGGTTATCAGGGGTGTAAGCCCGATGTTTTTGCAGCAAAAGGACTGGGAAACACGAGAAAACGCGTTTGCGGCCTTTACCATGGGGCCACTGACCGATTTCTGGCGTCAGCGGGAAGAGGCTGAATTTACGGGCGTGGATAACGTTCCGGTGCGCTTTGTTCGCTTCTGCGCCAAAAGTCATGACCGGGTCGTGGTTATTTGTCCGGGTCGCATTGAAAGCTACGTTAAGTACGCCGAACTGGCTTACGATCTTTTCCGCAGCGGTTTTGACGTGATGATTATCGATCATCGCGGCCAGGGGCGCTCCGGACGCATGCTTTCAGATACCCACCGCGGGCACGTCGTTAATTTCAGCGATTACGTCGACGATCTCGCCGCGTTCTGGCAGCAGCAGGTGGCGCCCGGACGCTGGCGGAAACGGTTTATACTGGCCCACTCCATGGGCGGCGCCATTGCGACGCTATTTTTGCAGCGCTACCACCAGCATTGCGACGCGATGGCGCTCTGTGCGCCGATGTTCGGCATCGTTATGCGCCTGCCTGACTGGATGGTGCGCCATATTCTCGATTGGGCTGAGGGCCATCAGCGCATTCGTGAAGAGTATGCCCTCGGTACCGGCCGCTGGCGGGCGCTGCCCTTTGCGGTTAACGTACTGACGCACAGCCGTCAACGCTATCGCCGCAACCTGCGCTTTTACGCCGATGAGCCGCAGCTGCGGGTCGGCGGGCCGACGTTCCACTGGGTGCGCGAGGGGATCCTCGCCGGCGAAGAGGTGCTGGCCGGTGCGGAGAAAGACGTCACGCCAACATTATTGCTCCAGGCGGAAGAAGAGCGGGTGGTCGATAACCGTATGCACGATCGCTACTGTGAACTTCGCGCCGCTGGCGGTCATCCCTGTGAAGGGGATAAGCCGTTTGTCATAGAAGGGGCATACCATGAGATCCTTTTTGAAAAGGACGCAATGCGCTCGGTCGCGCTAAACGCTATCGTCGATTTTTTTGGTCGACACACTTAATCCGGCGAAACGCTCGTCGCCCTGCTTAGAGGTTAAAATTTTTATGTACCAGGTTGTTGCGTCTGATTTAGATGGCACGCTGCTTTCTCCCGATCACTGCTTAACTCCCTACGCCAAAGAGACGCTGAAGCTGCTTACCGCACGCGGTATCAACTTCGTGTTCGCGACCGGCCGCCACTACATCGATGTTGGGCAAATTCGCGATAATCTCGGCATTAAATCCTATATGATCACCTCGAACGGCGCTCGCGTGCACGATAGCGAAGGGAAGCAGATCTTCGCCCACAACCTTGACCGCGATATCGCCGCCGACCTGTTCGAAATGATGCGTAACGATCCGGCGATTGTGACCAACGTCTATCGCGAAGATGAGTGGTATATGAATCGCCATCGTCCGGAAGAGATGCGCTTCTTCAAAGAGGCGGTGTTTAACTACAAGCTGTACGAGCCGGGCGAGCTGGATCCTGAAGGGATCAGCAAAGTCTTTTTCACCTGCGATAATCATGAACATCTGCTGCCGCTGGAGCAGGCGATCAACGCCCGCTGGGGCGATCGGGTGAACGTGAGCTTCTCTACCGTTACCTGCCTCGAAGTGATGGCGGGCGGCGTGTCGAAAGGGCATGCGCTGGAGGCCGTGGCGAAAATGCTCGGCTATAGCCTGAAAGAGTGTATCGCCTTCGGCGACGGTATGAACGATGCGGAAATGCTGTCAATGGCGGGCAAGGGCTGCATTATGGCCAACGCGCACCAGCGGCTGAAAGACCTGCATCCTGAGCTGGAAGTGATCGGCAGCAACGTCGATGACGCCGTTCCCCACTACCTGCGTAAACTCTATCTTGACTAAAAAAGATTGACGATTGTTTAATTAATGAACAGTCGTCAACCTGTCACTCCGCTACAATGCGTGTTCTTTACTCTATGAGACATTCATTGTGGCGCTACTGATTATCACCACCATTCTGTGGGCCTTTTCCTTTAGCCTGTATGGCGAATACCTGGCAGGCCACGTCGACAGCTATTTTGCGGTGCTGGCGCGCGTTGGCCTGGCGGCGCTGGTGTTTTTGCCCTTCCTGCGCACCCGCGGGCAGAGCCTGTCAACCATCGGCCTGTATATGCTGGTGGGGGCGATGCAGCTCGGCATTATGTATATGCTGAGTTTCCAGGCCTATCTGTACCTGACGGTATCGGAGCTTCTGCTGTTTACCGTCCTGACGCCGCTCTATATCACGCTGATTTACGATGTGATGAGCCGCCGTCGCCTGCGCCGGGGCTACGCCTGTAGCGCGCTGCTGGCGGTAATCGGCGCGGGCATCATCCGTTATGACCAGGTGACCAACCATTTCTGGACCGGTTTGATCCTGGTTCAACTCTCCAACATCAGCTTCGCGATTGGCATGGTGGGATATAAGCGCCTGATGGAAACGCGTCCGATGCCGCAGCATAACGCCTTCGCCTGGTTCTACATCGGGGCGTTTCTGGTGGCGGCGGTTGCCTGGTCGATGCTGGGTAACGCGCAGAAAATGCCGGAAACTTCGCTACAGTGGGGCATCCTGGCCTTTCTTGGCGTGGCGGCATCCGGGATTGGTTACTTTATGTGGAACTACGGCGCCACCCAGGTGGATGCCGGTACGCTCGGCATCATGAACAATATGCACGTGCCTGCCGGGCTGCTGGTGAACCTGGCCATCTGGCAGACGCAGCCCCGCTGGCCGAGCTTTATTATTGGCGCTCTGGTGATCCTGGCCTCGCTATGGGTCCATCGACGCTGGGTCGCTCCGCACTCCGCACAAACGGTAAATGATCGCAAGCGTGGTTCCGCGCTGAGCGAATAAACGCCTCGGTAACCGGCTGGCGCTGCTCGCCGTCGCGCACCGCGGCGTACAGTCGGCTCCACAGTCCCTCGCCCAGGGTTTTGGTCACCACCAGGCCCTGGCGCTCAAAGCTTTCCACGACCCAGTGCGGCAGGGCGGCGATGCCCATTCGCGCCGCCACCATCTGAATTAACAGCAGCGTATTGTCGACGCTCTTCAGCTGCGGGCTAATCCCGGCAGGCTGCAGGAAGTGACGCCAGATATCCAGACGTGCGCGCTGGACCGGATAAATCAGCAGCATTTCGGTCGCTAAATCCTCGGGCGCGATGCGCGCCTTTGTCGCCAGCGGATGATCCGGCGCCATCACCAGGCGTACTTCGAAATCAAACATTGGCGAATAGTGCAGTCCGCTGCGCGGCAGGATATCGGAGGTCATCACCAGATCCAGCTCGCCCTGCTGCAGGCCCGGCTGTGGGTCGAAGATCACCCCGGACTGAAAGTCCACCTCCACATGCGGCCAGCGGGCGCGGAAACTCTCCAGCGCCGGCGTGAGCCACTGAATACAGCTATGGCATTCGATGGCGATACGCAGCCGGGTTTGCTGCGGCTCATTGCAATCCTGCAGGGCGCGGCTGATTTGCGGCAGGACCTGATTGGCCAGCTGCAGCAGGATCTCTCCCTGCGGCGTAAAGCGCAGCGGCTGACTTTTACGTACAAACAGACGGAAGCCGAGGCGCTGTTCCAGATCGCTGAACTGGTGGGACAAGGCGGATTGGGTCTGGTGCAGGGCCGCCGCCGCGCCTGCCAGAGAGCCGCTATTCCGCAACGCCTGGAGCGTTTTCAGGTGTTTAATTTCGATCATGAAAGTCCTTCACTTCGGCATGAATAATTTGCGCTTGAGGAATATACAGTAACTGCCAATTATGGATGTGTAAACATCTGGACGTCTAAATCCTTTATCTTTCGAATTTATGGTGCGTTGGCTGCACTTCCTCACCCCAGTCACTTACTTCAGTAAGCTCCTGGGGATGAGCAAGTTTGCCGCCTTCCCTAAATCCGAAATCTTTCGGATTGCAATTATGAGGCTCAAAAAATGACAATTATTAACCACACCCTCGGTTTCCCTCGCGTTGGCCTGCGCCGCGAGCTGAAGAAAGCGCAAGAAAGCTACTGGGCGGGCAATACCAGCCGCGAAGAATTGCTGGCCGTTGGCCGCGAACTGCGCGCTCGCCACTGGGAACAGCAGAAGCAGGCGGGCATTGACCTGCTACCGGTGGGCGATTTCGCCTGGTACGACCATGTTCTGACCACTAGCCTGTGGCTTGGCAACGTGCCGGCTCGTCATCAGAACAAAGACGGCTCCGTTGATATCGATACCCTTTTTCGCATAGGCCGCGGCCGCGCGCCGACCGGCGAACCGGCCGCGGCGGCGGAAATGACCAAATGGTTTAACACTAACTACCACTACATGGTGCCGGAATTTGTGAAGGGCCAGCGGTTCAAACTGAGCTGGACCCAGCTGCTGGATGAGGTGGACGAAGCGCTGGCGCTGGGCCACAAGGTGAAGCCTGTTCTGCTGGGGCCGGTCACCTACCTGTGGCTCGGTAAGGTGAAAGGCGAGCCGTTCGACCGCCTGAGCCTGCTGAACGATATTCTGCCTGTTTACCAGCAGGTGCTGACTGAACTGGCAAAACGCGGCGTTGAGTGGGTGCAGATTGATGAACCGGCGCTGGTGCTCGAACTGCCGCAGGCGTGGCTGGACGCCTTCAAACCGGCTTACGCGGCCCTTAGCGGTCAGCTTAAGCTGCTGCTGACTACCTACTTTGAAGGCATTACCGATAACCTCGACACCATCACCGCACTGCCGGTACAGGGCCTGCATGTGGATCTGGTCCACGGCCAGGATGATGTCGCCGAACTGCATAAGCGCCTGCCTGCCGACTGGCTGCTCTCCGCGGGGCTGATCAACGGCCGCAACGTCTGGCGCGCCGATCTGAGCGAGAAATACGCGCAGGTTAAAGATATCGTCGGCAAACGTGAACTGTGGGTAGCCTCTTCCTGCTCCCTGCTGCACAGCCCGATCGATCTGAACGTGGAAACGCGGCTCGATGCCGAAGTGAAGAGCTGGTTTGCCTTCGCCCTGCAAAAATGCCGGGAGCTGGCGCTGCTGCGCGATGCGCTGAACAGCGGCGACACCGCGGCGATTGCTGACTGGAGCGCGCCGATCCAGGCACGTCGCCAGTCAACCCGCGTGCACAACGCTGCGGTAGAGAAGCGTCTGGCGGCCATTACCGCTCAGGACAGCCAGCGTCAAAGCGTCTACGAAGTTCGCGCCGAAGCGCAGCGCGCCCGCTTTAAGCTGCCGGCCTGGCCAACCACCACCATCGGCTCCTTCCCCCAGACCACCGAGATCCGCGGCCTGCGTCTGGACTTCAAAAAGGGCAATCTCGACGCTAACCGCTACCGCACCGGCATCGCCGAACACATTAAGCAGGCGATCGTTGAGCAGGAGCGACTGGGGCTGGACGTGCTGGTACACGGTGAAGCCGAGCGTAACGATATGGTGGAATACTTCGGCGAACACCTGGACGGTTTTATTTTCACGCAGAACGGCTGGGTACAGAGCTACGGCTCCCGCTGCGTCAAACCGCCGGTGGTCATCGGCGATATCAGCCGCCCGGAGGCGATCACCGTCGAGTGGGCAAAATACGCTCAGTCCCTGACCGACAAACCGGTAAAAGGCATGCTGACCGGCCCGGTGACCATTCTTTGCTGGTCCTTCCCGCGTGAGGACGTCAGCCGTGAAACGATTGCGAAACAGATAGCCCTCGCGCTGCGCGATGAAGTGGCGGATCTGGAAGCCGCCGGTATCGGTATCATCCAGATCGACGAACCGGCCCTGCGGGAAGGCCTGCCGCTGAAGCGTAGCGACTGGGATGCGTATCTGGCATGGGGGGTGGAAGCTTTCCGTATCAATGCCGCGGTGGCGAAAGACGACACGCAGATCCACACCCATATGTGCTATTGCGAGTTCAACGACATCATGGATTCCATCGCCGCGCTGGATGCGGACGTGATTACCATCGAAACCTCGCGCTCTGATATGGAGCTGCTGGAGTCGTTCGAAGCGTTCGACTACCCGAATGAAATCGGGCCGGGCGTGTACGACATTCACTCCCCGAACGTGCCGAGCGTGGAGTGGATTGAAGCGCTGCTGGAAAAAGCCGCGCAGCGTATCCCGGCAGAGCGCCTGTGGGTGAACCCGGACTGCGGCCTGAAAACCCGCGGCTGGACGGAAACGCGCGCCGCGCTGGCCAACATGGTCAAGGCCGCGCAAAACCTGCGCCAGGCGTAATATAAATCACACTTGTGGGAGGCCCTGGCCTCCTTTTTTGGTTTCTTCTCTTCGCTGGCAAAACCGAATGTGAAGAACTGTTCGGCGTGAGGCGGCAGCGTCTGGACAACGTCCACCCGCTCCCGGCTGTTGCTCAGGACGGATCTCTTTGACTACAGTTAAGCGTTCCCTGAACCGAAGCTGTGATAACTCTCCTGAGGTGAAAGATGATTGAACACCACGATCAAAAAGGGTATTTGCGTTTTGCCATTAATCTGGGTAATCCGGTGCTTACGACACTGCTGCCGGATGGGTCTCCGGGGGGGATTACCGTCGAGCTGGCAAAGAAACTGGCTGCAGAGAGCCAGCGCGAAGCGCGGTTTGTGACCTGGCCGACGGCCGGGCAGGTAGTGGACGCGGCGCTGCAGGATCGATGGGATATCGCCTTTCTGGCTATCGACCCGGCGCGGGAAGATAAGCTTCGCTTTACGCCGTCCTACGTCACTATCGAAAGCTCGCTGATGGTGAAAAAAGAGAGCCAGATTCAATCGGTTCAGGAGATGGACCGCGCAGGCGTGGTGATTAACGTGGGCAAAGGCGCGGCCTACGAGCTGTATCTGATTCGCACGCTGCAGCATGCGACGATGCGCCAGTACGCCACCTCACAGGAGGCTATTCAGGCATTTATCAACGGCGAAGGCGACTGGGTGGCCGGTATTCGCCAGCCTCTGGAGAAAGCCGCGCAGGAGAATCCGCAGTTTCGCGTTCTGCCCGACAGCTTTAGCCAGATACACCAGGCGATATGCGTACCGCGCAATGCGACGCAGCACTATGAATTTATTTGCCGCCGCCTCTCTTCCTGGATAGCGGACGGTACTATTGCCGGGATGGTGAGCCGCCATATCGGCAATAGCTGATCGTTAACCGCGCTTACCGCCATACTGCGCAAACCAGGCCAGCATCCGCTGCCAGCCGTCTTTTGCCGACTCTTCATGATAGCTGGCGCGATAGTCGGCATTAAAAGCGTGGTTGGCGTGCGGGTAAACCACGATTTCCGCCGTGGCGTTGGCCGCCCGCAGCGCCTGACGCATCGTTTCCACCGTGTCCTGCGGGATGCTGTCATCTTTCGCGCCATAAAGCCCTAACACCGGCGCGTTAAGATCGACGGCAATATCGACCGGATGCTTCGGCGAATTCAGCGTTTTCTCGCCGACCAGCTTGCCGTACCAGGCGACGGCGGCTTTTAACTGCGGATTATGCGCAGCGTACAGCCAGGTAATACGCCCGCCCCAGCAGAAGCCGGTAATCAGCAAGCGATGAGCATCGCCGCCGTGGCGGTAGGCCCAGCTGGCCACGTGATCGAGGTCGGCCAGCACCTGAGAATCCGGCACCTTTTTGACCAGTCCCTGGAACAGAGAAGGGATGTCGCTGTAATCATTAGGATCGCCCTGGCGGAAATAGAGCTCCGGTGCGATAGCCAGATACCCCTCCTTTGCCAGACGGCGGCAGATATCGCGGATATGTTCATGCACGCCGAAAATTTCCTGGACCACGATAACGACCGGCAGCGGACCGTCGACGCCGCGCGGGCGAGCATGGAACGCCGGCATGTTATCTCCCTGTGAAGGGATGGATGTCTCCCCGGAGACGATGTTCTCATCTGATGTGTGAACGGCAGTTGAGGCGTGCGGCGTGGCTGCAGGTGCAAAGCCGGTTTGCTTAATTGTCGTCATGGTATTCTCCGTACCCTCAATTTATTAGCGCATCAATAACTATAGCTGCTCTGGACAGGACGTTAATCAAACACAGTGCCCGAAACAGGCTATCTTTTGTTCAGGCTTCTGCGATTTAGCTTGTTAATGTGATGTATATCACTCTTTTATGGAAAGTTATTGCAATGAATTTCATTCATGGTGATTGTGGTCACAAAATTGAGCCGACAGCTTCTGTAAAGTACCGTTTTGCTTCTGCTGATAATTCGACCCACAGAGGAGTTTTTTATGTCCAAGTCT
Organism: Klebsiella sp. RCJ4; assembly: GCF_009025755.1. NCBI lineage: Bacteria > Pseudomonadati > Pseudomonadota > Gammaproteobacteria > Enterobacterales > Enterobacteriaceae > Klebsiella > Klebsiella sp. RCJ4. Next base: position 20,897 of record NZ_WCIN01000013.1, on the reverse strand, counting down.
GATGTTTTTCATCTCGGCCTCACCAAAAACGATTTACAAGGGGCTACGCTGGCTATCGTCCCTGGCGATCCGGAGCGTGTGGAAAAGATCGCCGCGCTGATGGATAAGCCGGTTAAGCTGGCATCTCACCGTGAATTCACCACCTGGCGCGCTGAGCTGGATGGTAAAGCAGTGATTGTCTGCTCTACCGGTATCGGCGGCCCATCGACCTCTATCGCCGTGGAAGAGCTGGCCCAACTGGGCATCCGTACCTTCCTGCGCATCGGTACCACCGGCGCCATTCAGCCGCATATTAATGTCGGCGACGTTCTGGTGACGACCGCGTCCGTCCGTCTGGACGGCGCAAGCCTGCACTTTGCGCCAATGGAGTTCCCGGCGGTGGCTGACTTTGAATGTACTACCGCGCTGGTTGAAGCGGCGAAGTCTATCGGCGCGACCACCCATATCGGTGTCACCGCCTCTTCCGACACCTTCTATCCGGGCCAGGAACGTTACGATACCTTCTCCGGCCGCGTTGTTAGCCGTTTTAAAGGCTCGATGGAAGAGTGGCAGGCGATGGGCGTGATGAACTATGAAATGGAATCCGCCACGCTGCTGACGATGTGCGCCAGCCAGGGCCTGCGCGCCGGGATGGTTGCCGGAGTTATCGTCAACCGTACCCAGCAGGAAATTCCGAACGCGGAAACCATGAAGCAAACCGAAAGCCACGCGGTGAAAATTGTCGTGGAAGCGGCGCGCCGCCTGCTGTAGTTACCCTTTCTTCTGCCAGGGGTCGGACTCTCCGGCCCTTCTTTTTTGCGTAGCGCCTCGCAGGAAAACCCTTTCAAACTGGACGTTTGTACAGCACAATTCTATTTTGTGCCGTAAGTCGTTGCCGCAGGGGGCTTTGTGGATATCTCAATTATTATTAGCGCCGTTGTGGCGCTGGCCGTCGGGCTGATTGTCGGCTGGCTGGCGACCAAAGCGCACGCCGATCAAATTCGCGCCGATCTTATCGATGAGCGGCGCGAGCTGGATATTGAGCTGAGCGCGGCCCGCCAACGTCTGGTGCAGGAGTCACACTGGCGAGAAGAGTGTGAACTGCTCAATAACGAACTGCGCAGCCTGCGCGATATCAACGCCTCGCTGGAAGCCGATCTTCGCGAAGTGACCACCCGACTTGAATCCACTCAGCTGCATGCGGAAGACAAAATTCGCCAGATGGTTAACAGCGAGCAGCGTCTTAGCGAACAGTTTGAGAATCTGGCAAATCGCATTTTTGAGCACAGCAACCGGCGGGTGGATGAGCAGAATCGCCAGAGCCTGCACGGCTTGCTGACGCCGCTTCGCGAACAGCTGGATGGCTTTCGTCGGCAGGTGCAGGATAGCTTTGGTCAGGAAGCGCGGGAGCGCCATACTCTGGCCCATGAAATCCGCAATCTTCAGCAGCTGAATGCGCAAATGGCCCAGGAGGCGCTAAACCTGACGCGCGCGCTCAAAGGCGATAACAAAACCCAGGGCAACTGGGGCGAGGTGGTGTTGACCCGCGTGCTGGAAGCGTCCGGACTGCGGGAAGGATATGAATATCAGACCCAGGTCAGCATCGAAACGGAAAACCGCGCGCGGATGCAGCCCGATGTGATTGTCCGTTTACCGCAGGGGAAAGACGTGGTGATCGATGCCAAGATGACCCTGGTGGCCTATGAGCGCTATTTCAACGCCGAAGATGATTACACCCGTGAAGCGGCGCTGCAGGAGCATATCGCTTCGGTACGCAACCATATGCGCCTGCTGGGGCGTAAAGACTACCAGCAGCTGCCGGGGCTGCGTTCGCTCGACTACGTTCTGATGTTTATCCCGGTAGAACCCGCCTTCCTGCTGGCTATCGATCGTCAGCCGGAACTCATTAGCGAAGCGCTGAAGAACAACATCATGCTGGTGAGCCCAACCACGCTGCTGGTGGCGCTGCGGACTATCGCCAATCTCTGGCGCTATGAGCATCAGAGCCGTAACGCGCAGAAAATTGCCGAAAGAGCGGGGCGGCTGTATGACAAGATGCGCCTGTTTGTCGATGATATGTCCGCCATCGGACAGGGCCTGGATAAAGCTCAGGATAACTACCGCCAGGCGATGAAAAAGCTCGCCTCCGGACGAGGTAACCTGCTGGTACAGGCGGAATCATTCCGTGAGCTGGGCGTGGAGGTTAAGCGTGAGATTAATCCTGAGTTAGTTGAACAGGCGACGGCCCAGGATGAAGAATACCGCCTTGCGCAGGGGGGTAACCCGCCGGAAGATAACGATATTTTATCCGATCCTACGGCTACTGCCATGTTTGGGGGCGGCTCCCGGCCACGTTGAAGCGTATGGGAAGTGCGCTAAACCTGTTACACTCAACGAACATTTTCTTGATAAGCAAGCAGGCATTGAGATGGTTGAGGATTCACAAGAAACGACGCATTTTGGCTTTCAGACTGTCGCCAAAGAGCAGAAAGCTGACATGGTGGCGCATGTATTTCATTCTGTGGCCGCAAAATATGACGTAATGAACGACCTGATGTCGTTCGGTATTCATCGTTTGTGGAAGCGTTTCACCATCGACTGCAGCGGCGTCCGCCGCGGGCAAACCGTATTGGATCTGGCTGGTGGTACCGGCGATCTGACGGCGAAATTCTCTCGCCTGGTGGGTGAAACCGGCCGCGTGATGCTGGCGGACATCAACGACTCTATGCTGAAAATGGGCCGCGAAAAGCTGCGTAACATTGGTATTGTCGGCAACGTGGAATACGTCCAGGCAAACGCTGAAGCGCTGCCTTTTGCAGACAACACCTTTGATTGCATTACGATTTCTTTCGGTCTGCGTAACGTGACCGACAAAGAAAAAGCGCTCCGCTCAATGTATCGCGTATTAAAGCCGGGCGGCCGCCTGCTGGTGCTGGAATTCTCAAAACCGATTATTGAGCCGCTCAGTAAAGCCTACGACGCCTATTCCTTCCATATCCTGCCGCGCGTGGGAGAGCTGGTTGCTAAAGATGCCGAAAGCTATCGTTATCTTGCTGAATCTATTCGAATGCATCCCGATCAGGACACGCTGAAAGGCATGATGCAGGACGCAGGGTTTGAAAGCGTCGACTACTACAACCTGACGGCAGGTATCGTTGCGCTACACCGCGGATATAAGTTCTGACAGGAGGGACGCTATGCCTTTCAAACCACTGGTTACCGCCGGTCTTGAGACGGTCCTTAACACCTTCCTCTGGCGCGATCGGGCGCTGAAACCCGCGCGCCATCGCCTGCTGGGGAAAGTGCTGCGCATCGAGCTGCAAGAGCTTTCCGATCCTGTGGTGCTGGTTTTTAGCGAACGTCAGCTGGACGTGCTGGGCGCGTGGGAAGGTGAGGCTGACTGCACCGTACGTACCCGCCTTAGCGTGCTTCCGCAATTGCGCAATCGCCAGCAGCTTACCGCGCTGATTCGCAGCGGCGATCTTGAAGTGCAGGGCGACCTGCAGGTGGTGCAAAATACCGTCACGCTGTGCGATCTGGCAGAGTTCGATCCGGCTGAACTGCTCGCCCCGTATACCGGTGATGTGGTTGCGGAAGGCTTTAGTAAAGTATTCCGCGGCGGCGCTCGCTTTCTTCTGCATGGCGCTCAACGCCAGCAGCGCTATGTCGCGGAAGCGATTACCGAAGAGTGGCGCCTGGCGCCGGGGCCGCTGGAGCTGGCCTGGTTTGCAGAGGAAACCGCTGCGGTAGAACGAACCCTGGCCGCGCTGGAAAAACGGCTGGACACGCTGGAGGGCAAATGACGCCAGGAGAATTACGGCGCCTGTATTTTATCGTCCACACCTTTTTGAGCTACGGGCTTGATGAGCTCATTCCCAAAATGCGTATCACGCTGCCGCTGCGAATCTGGCGGCGGATGCTGTTCTGGATGCCCAACCGCCATAAAGATCGTCCTCTTGGCGAGCGACTCCGCCTCGCATTACAGGAGCTGGGGCCGGTGTGGATCAAGTTTGGCCAGATGCTCTCGACCCGTCGCGACCTGTTTCCGCCGCACATTGCCGATCAGCTGGCCATGCTGCAGGATCGCGTCGCGCCCTTTGACGGTCTGCAGGCCAAAAAGCAGATTGAGCAAGCCATGGGCGGCCTGCCGGTAGAAGCCTGGTTTGATGACTTCTCTGTTGAACCGCTCGCTTCCGCTTCTATTGCCCAGGTGCATACCGCGCGTCTGAAAGAGAACGGCAAAGAGGTGGTCATTAAGGTGATCCGCCCGGATATCGTGCCGGTTATCAAAGCGGATATGAAGCTTATCTACCGTCTTGCCCGCTGGGTGCCGCGTCTGTTACCGGACGGCCGTCGCCTTCGCCCGCAGGAAGTGGTTCGCGAATATGAAAAAACGCTGCTGGATGAGCTCAACCTGCTGCGTGAATCGGCTAACGCTATCCAGCTTCGCCGCAACTTCGACGAGAGCCCAATGCTTTATGTCCCGGAAGTTTATTCGGACTACTGTAGCGAAGGCATGATGGTGATGGAGCGGATTTACGGGATCCCGGTGTCCGACGTCGCCGCGCTGGAAGCGCAGGGAACTAACATGAAGCTGCTGGCCGAGCGTGGCGTGCAGGTCTTCTTTACGCAGGTTTTCCGCGACAGCTTCTTCCATGCCGACATGCATCCGGGCAATATTTTTGTCAGCCGTAATCATCCGGAAGATCCTCAGTACATTGGTATTGACTGCGGTATCGTCGGTTCGCTGAACAAAGAAGATAAGCGCTATCTGGCGGAGAACTTCATTGCCTTCTTCAACCGCGATTATCGCAAAGTTGCGGAGCTGCACGTTGATTCCGGCTGGGTTCCCGCGGATACCAACGTCGAAGAGTTCGAGTTTGCTATTCGTACCGTCTGCGAGCCTATCTTTGAAAAACCGCTGGCGGAAATCTCGTTTGGCCACGTGTTGTTGAACCTGTTTAATACGGCGCGACGTTTCAATATGGAAGTGCAGCCGCAGCTGGTTCTGCTGCAGAAGACATTACTTTACGTAGAAGGTGTAGGTCGCCAGCTCTATCCTCAGTTAGACTTGTGGAAAACGGCGAAACCGTTCCTTGAGTCGTGGATCAAAGATCAGGTGGGCATTCCGGCTCTGGTGCGGGCGTTTAAAGAAAAAGCGCCGTTCTGGATCGAAAGAATGCCGGAAATACCTGAGCTGGTGTACCAGAGCCTGCAGCAAAGCAAGCAGCTGCAGAATAGCGTCGATACCATCGTGCGCGACATCCAGGTGCGGCACGTGCGCCAGGGTCAGTCCCGCTATCTGTTCGGTATAGGCGCGGTTTTATTACTGAGTGGTACGCTGCTATTCATTCATCGTCCCGAGTGGGGCATGATGCCAGGCTGGCTGATGGCCGCTGGGGTCGTAACCTGGCTTATCGGCTGGCGAAAGACGAACTGACGGCGGCCGCCTTTATCACAGCGCATAATGTGTATAATGCGTCCTAATAATTCATCATCTGTCATAGGGGAATGTGTATGGGTGGTATCAGTATTTGGCAGTTACTCATTGTTGTCGTCATCGTGGTTCTGCTTTTTGGGACAAAAAAGCTGAGCTCGCTCGGTTCAGATTTAGGGGCGTCGATCAAAGGCTTTAAAAAGGCCATGAGCGACGAAGAGAAACCGGAAAAATCCGCGCCGGATGCAGATTTCGCGGCGAAGACCCTTGCTGATAAGCCGGATGATGCAAAGAAAGACGAGACTAAACGCCACGACAAAGAGCAGGTGTAATTCGTGTTCGATATCGGTTTTAGTGAGCTGCTGCTGGTATTCGTGATTGGCCTCATCGTTCTGGGGCCACAGCGACTACCGGTAGCGGTAAAGACGGTGGTGAGCTGGATCCGCACGCTGCGGTCGCTTGCGGCTACCGTACAAAATGAAATTACCCAGGAATTAAAACTGCAGGAGTTTCAGGAAAGCCTTAAAAAGGTGGAAAAGGCCAGCCTGGACAACCTGACGCCCGAGCTAAAAGCTTCAATGGATGAACTGCGTGAAGCGGCTGAATCTATGAAGCGATCCTACTCCGCCCACGATCCTGAAAAAGCCAGCGACGAAGCCAATACCATTCACAACCCGGTCGTAAAAGGGAGTGAAGAGCAGCGCAAGGACGTGACGCCAGCGACGGCTGAACATCAGGCCAGTGCGCCAGAGCATGCGCCTGACTCCGTGTCTGAAGAACTCCCCGCTTCGCAGAGTGAAATCCCGGCAGCGAAAGTGAAAGCTGCCGTGTCGGCTTCCGATTCCTCCTCCCCTGTACCGAGTGATAAACAGTAAAAATGGGCGTAGACGATACTCAACCGCTAATTACGCATCTGATTGAGCTGCGCAAGCGCTTGATCAACAGCATTCTTGCGATTCTGGTGATTTTCCTGGCGTTAGTCTATTTCGCCAACGATATCTATCAGCTGGTTTCCGCGCCGCTGATTCGGCAGATGCCGGTCGGTGCGACCATGATCGCCACGGATGTGGCCTCGCCTTTCTTCACGCCGATCAAGCTGACCTTTATGGTATCGATAATTTTGTCGGTCCCGGTCATTTTGTATCAGGTCTGGGCCTTTGTGGCGCCAGCGCTGTATAAGCATGAACGTCGGCTGGTTATGCCGCTGCTGGTCTCCAGTACGCTGCTGTTCTATATCGGCATGGCCTTTGCCTACTTCGTCGTTTTCCCGCTGGCGTTTGGTTTTCTGACCCACGCGGCGCCGGAAGGCGTACAGGTCTCTACCGATATTCGCAGCTACCTCGACTTTGTGATGGCGCTGTTTATCGCCTTTGGCGTCTCATTCGAGGTTCCGGTGGCCATCGTCCTGCTGTGCTGGATGGGCGTCACCACGCCGGACGACCTGCGTAAGAAACGCCCCTACGTACTGGTTGGCGCATTCGTTGTCGGGATGCTGCTGACCCCGCCGGACGTGTTCTCGCAAACCCTGCTGGCGATTCCGATGTACTGTTTGTTTGAGGTCGGGGTCTTCTTCGCGCGGTTCTACACCGGTAAACGCCTGACGCGTGATGAGGATGCCGCTGCCGAAGAGGCGCAGGGCAAAGAAGAATAACGCTCAACCGCCCGCCAGGGCGGTTGCCGTATGGGAGCGATGATGTTTGATATCGGCGTAAATCTGACCAGTTCGCAGTTTTCCCGCGATCGCGACGAGGTGGTTTCCCGGGCCCGGGGGGCGGGCGTCAGCGGGATGCTATTGACGGGAACCAACCTGCATGAAAGCGCGCAGGCTCAGCAACTGGCGCGCCGTTATTCCGGGTGCTGGTCAACGGCCGGCGTTCATCCCCACGACAGTCGCAGCTGGACGGACTCGGCGGCGGCAGCGGTCTATGCGCTGGCTCGCGAGCCGGAAGTCGTTGCGGTGGGTGAGTGCGGGCTGGATTTCAACCGCAATTTTTCGACGCCTCAGGAGCAAGAAGCGGCGTTTAGCGCTCAGCTGGCGCTGGCCGCGGAGCTGTCGATGCCGGTATTTCTGCACTGCCGCGATGCGCACGAGCGCTTCCTGGCCCTGCTGGTGCCCTGGCTTGATAAGCTCCCGGGGGCCGTTGTGCATTGTTTTACCGGTAGCCGCGAAGAGATGCGCGAATGCGTGGAGCACGGTTTATTTATTGGTATCACCGGCTGGGTATGCGATGAGCGTCGGGGGCTGGAGCTGCGAGAGCTGCTGGTCGATATTCCGGCAGAGCGCCTGCTGATTGAGACCGATGCGCCGTACCTGTTGCCGCGAGATATGCTGCCAAAACCCGCTTCTCGCCGCAATGAGCCCGCCTACCTGCCGCATATTCTGACCCGCATCGCGCAATGGCGTGGGGAGGAGGCGCAATGGCTGGAAGACGTGACTGATGCTAACGTCAGAAGACTTTTTGGCGTGGCTTTTTAAGCGCCGTCAGATTTTATAAAAGTCAGTATTTTTAACGCTCTGGAGCACCTGCTTGTTAAGCAGATTCAGCAGCAGCATCGAGCGGGCTTCGCCGTCCGGTTCGGTAAAAATAGCCTGCAGACCCTCAAAAGCGCCATCGGTAATCAGCACGCTGTCGCCTTCGTGCGGCGTTTCAGGATCGGTGATGCCTTCCGGTTTGTAGATGGAAAGCTGATGAATGACGGCAGATGGCACGATAGCGGGCAGCGCGCCGAAACGCACAAAACTGTTCACGCCGCGCGTGGCGCTGATGGTAGTGGTATGAATCACTTCCGGGTCGAACTCGATAAACAGATAATTTGGGAACAGGGGCTCGCTGACCGTCGTGCGTTTACCGCGGACGATTTTTTCCAGCTCGATCGTTGGCATCAGGCAATTGACGGCCTGCCGTTCAAGGTGTTCCTGGGCTCGTTCAAGCTGCCCACGTTTGCAATAAAGTAAGTACCAGGCTTGCATAATGACTCTTTCCAATGCTACTAGCTGCAAGCATAACAAAAGCCCGGTACGATCGCGAAATCATTGCGGGTGAAAACTAAATTTCAGCGTTCTTTCACGCTAATTTAACAAAAATACAGCATAGCTCCGGCGAACGCCGTATAATCACCCGCCTGTATAGAGGTCAATAACAACTCCATGAAATACCACGATCTACGCGAATTTCTGACATTACTGGAGCAGCAGGGGGAATTGAAACGGATCTCCCTGCCGGTCGATCCTCACCTGGAAATCACCGAAATTGCCGACCGCACTTTGCGAGCTGGCGGTCCGGCGCTGCTATTCGAAAATCCCAAGGGCTACGCCATGCCGGTGCTGTGTAATCTTTTCGGCACGCCGCGGCGAGTCGCGCTGGGGATGGGGCAGGAGGATGTCAGTTCTCTGCGGGAAGTGGGTAAGCTTCTGGCATTCCTGAAAGAGCCGGAACCCCCAAAAGGTTTCCGCGATCTGTTTGATAAGCTGCCGCAGTTCAAACAGGTGCTGAATATGCCGACTAAGCGTCTGCGCGGAGCGCCGTGCCAGCAAAAAATCATTCAGGGTGATGAAGTTGATTTGACTCGTATCCCGATCATGACCTGCTGGCCGGAAGATGCCGCGCCGCTGATCACCTGGGGTCTGACGGTGACCCGCGGCCCGCATAAAGAGCGGCAGAATCTGGGCATTTATCGCCAGCAGCTGATTGGCAAGAACAAGCTGATTATGCGCTGGCTATCGCATCGCGGCGGCGCGCTGGACTTCCAGGAGTGGTGCGCGGCGCGTCCTGGCGAGCGTTTCCCGGTCTCCGTCGCGCTGGGCGCCGATCCGGCAACCATTCTCGGGGCGGTGACTCCGGTTCCGGATACCCTTTCCGAATACGCTTTTGCCGGGCTACTGCGCGGCACCAAAACCGAAGTCGTGAAGTGCATCTCTAACGATCTTGAGGTGCCCGCCAGCGCGGAGATCGTGCTGGAAGGGTATATTGAAGCCGGAGAAATGGCGCCGGAAGGCCCCTATGGCGACCATACTGGCTACTACAATGAAGTGGATAACTTCCCGGTCTTTACCGTTACCCACATTACTCAGCGTGAAGATGCCATCTATCACTCGACCTATACCGGGCGTCCGCCGGATGAGCCGGCGGTACTGGGCGTTGCGCTGAACGAAGTGTTCGTCCCCATTCTGCAAAAGCAGTTTCCTGAAATCGTGGATTTCTATTTGCCGCCTGAAGGCTGTTCCTATCGCCTGGCGGTCGTCACGATGAAGAAGCAGTACGCCGGTCACGCGAAACGCGTCATGATGGGCGTCTGGTCGTTCCTCCGCCAGTTCATGTACACCAAGTTCGTTATTGTCTGCGATGACGATGTCAACGCGCGCGACTGGAATGATGTGATTTGGGCGATTACTACCCGTATGGACCCGGCGCGTGATACGGTACTGGTAGAAAATACGCCAATTGATTATCTGGATTTTGCCTCACCGGTTTCCGGTTTGGGTTCAAAAATGGGGCTGGATGCCACAAATAAATGGCCTGGAGAGACCCAGCGCGAGTGGGGTCGTCCGATCAAGAAAGATCCTGAGGTGACGGCGCGCGTCGACGCCATCTGGGATGAACTGGCTATCTTCAAATAACAGTAAGCGGGGCTACGCCGCTGTTTTGCACAATAGACCCGACAGAGGGGACGCATGACAACCTTAAGCTGTAAAGTGACCTCAGTGGAGGCGATTACCGATACTGTGTATCGCGTTCGATTAGTGCCGGAAGCGGCGTTTTCCTTCCGTGCCGGTCAGTATCTGATGGTCGTGATGGACGAACGCGATAAGCGCCCATTCTCGATGGCCTCCACGCCGTCGGAACAGGAGTTTATCGAGCTGCATATCGGTGCATCTGAACTGAACCTGTATGCGATGGCGGTGATGGATCGAATCCTGAAAGAGCGTCAAATCGAGGTCGATATGCCGCATGGCGAAGCCTGGCTGCGCGATGATGAAGAACGTCCTCTGATTTTAATCGCCGGGGGAACGGGCTTCTCTTACGTGCGTTCGATTCTGCTCACCGCGCTGGCGCGCAATCCGAATCGCGATATCGCCATCTACTGGGGCGGGCGCGAAGCGAAACATCTCTATGACCTGGCCGAGCTCGAAGCGTTAAGCCTGCAGCATCCGGGCCTGCGCGTCGAACCCGTTGTTGAGCAGCCTGACGCCGAGTGGCGTGGCCGTACCGGAACCGTACTCACGGCGGTTCTGCAGGATTACGGTACGCTGGGAGAGCATGATATCTATATCGCTGGCCGCTTCGAGATGGCGAAAATTGCCCGCGACCTGTTCTGCAACGAGCGCGGCGCGCGCGAAGATCGCCTGTTTGGCGATGCCTTTGCGTTTATCTGATAGCCGCTCTGCCAGCATCCGGGCTTTTGGCCCGGATGCTGTTGTTACCGGGCATCGCTGAAGTAAACGTACAGCGGTCGTTCGTTTTCCAGCAAACAGAGCATTTTCCCTACCGGGTTCCCTTCTTTTTCCAGCGTGGCGGTTAGCTGCGTCGCGATATGCTGGCTGCCTATCTTCTCATCATAGCGTTCGGTAGTGATATCGGTGACGGTCAGATCCTTGAACCGCTCGCTTTGCGGATCCTGCGCCATTTTACCGATCCCCCATGAGAGGCAGGCCTGAGCGTTATCCTGTTCGCTGGCGAGCGCTGCGGCAGGGAACGTCGTTAGCAAAAAAATGATGGGGATTATTTTCATGACTCTTCATTATCCTTATGAGCGTGACGTATCCGGTGATAATAACCGAATAGCGGAAATAAAAAACCCGCCCCTGACAGGCGGGAAGAACGGCAACTAAACCTTCTCCCGTTATCATTCACGCTGCCTCTTTGTTGGCTGCCCTCGCTCACCCCGGTCACCGAGTTCTCTATGCTCCCGGGGATTTGCTCGGTTGCCGCCGCGATGCCGCGCGAATGATTCAGGGGATTAACGCTTTGCTTAAACCCGCTCGAATACCGTCGCGATACCCTGACCTAAACCAATACACATCGTCGCCAGGCCGAACTGCGCGTCTTTGCGTTCCATATGGTTGATCAATGTGGTGCTAATGCGCGCGCCGGAACAGCCGAGCGGATGACCCAGGGCGATCGCGCCGCCGTTGAGGTTGATCTTCTCGTCGATCTGTTCCATCAGCCCCAGATCTTTAATGCACGGCAGGATCTGCGCGGCAAAAGCTTCGTTCATTTCGAACACATCGATATCGCTGGTGGAGAGCCCGGCTTTTTTCAGCGCCAGTTTTGACGCGGGAACCGGACCATAGCCCATTATTGACGGGTCGCAGCCAACGACAGCCATCGAACGCACGCGAGCGCGGGGCTTCAGGCCCAGCTCGCGGGCGCGGCTTTCGCTCATTAACAGCATGGCTGCGGCGCCATCGGAGAGGGCGGATGAGGTTCCCGCCGTCACGGTTCCGGTTACCGGATCGAAAGCGGGTCTAAGCGCGGCCAGCGCTTCAACCGTTGTCTCCGGGCGAATCACTTCGTCATAGCTGTAAGACTTCAGCACGCCGTCGGCGTCGTGACCGCCTGTCGGGACAATTTCCGCTTTGAATGCGCCGGATTGCGTCGCGGCCCAGGCGCGGGCGTGGGAGCGAGCCGCAAACTGGTCCTGCATCTCGCGGCTGATGCCGTGCAGGCGCGCCAGCATTTCTGCCGTCAGCCCCATCATTCCGGCGGCTTTGGCGACGTTACGGCTCAGGCCCGGATGGAAATCTACGCCGTGGCTCATCGGAACGTGGCCCATATGCTCTACGCCGCCAATCAGGCATACGCTGGCGTCGCCGGTCATGATCATGCGTGCCGCGTCGTGAAGCGCCTGCATGGAAGAACCGCACAGCCGATTGACCGTGGTGGCGGGTACCGAATGCGGGATTTCCGCCAGCAGCGCCGCGTTGCGGGCAATATTGAAGCCCTGTTCCAGCGTCTGCTGAACGCAGCCCCAGTAAATATCGTCAATCGTGCTGGCTTCAAGGGATGGGTTGCGTGAAAGCAGGCTACGCATCAGGTGCGCGGAGAGATCTTCCGCGCGCACGTGGCGAAAGGCGCCACCCTTCGAACGGCCCATCGGGGTACGAACTGCATCGACAATGACAACCTGTTCCATTGTGACTCCTTAAGCCTTTTTCAGGTCGCCTGGCGCACGGGCAGGCTCAACCGGTGGATAGTACGGTTCGTTATGACGCGCTTTGCTGCGCAATCCTTCCGGCACGTCGTATAGCGGGCCGAGATGCTGATACTGCTGGGCCATATCGAGATATTTTGCGCTACCGAGCGTATCCAGCCAGCGGAACGCGCCGCCGTGGAACGGAGGGAAGCCCAGGCCATAAACCAGCGCCATATCGGCTTCTGCCGGGGTGGCGATAATGCCCTCTTCGAGACAGCGCACCACTTCGTTGACCATGGGGATCATCATCCGGGCGATAATCTCTTCATCGCTGAAATCACGCTTCGGCTGGCTAACTTCCGCCAGCAGGCTATCGACTGCGGCATCCTCTTCCTTCTTCGGCTTACCTTTACTGTCTTCTTTGTAGCGCCAGAAGCCGAGGCCATTTTTCTGGCCGAAACGGTTAGCGTCGAACAGCGCATCGATCGCATCGCGATAATCTTTCTGCATCCGCTGCGGGAAGCCCGCCGCCATGACCGCCTGCGCGTGATGCGCGGTATCAATGCCAACGACGTCCAGCAGATAGGCCGGGCCCATCGGCCAGCCAAACTGCTTCTCCATCACTTTATCGACTTTGCGGAAGTCCGCGCCGTCGCGCAGCAGCTGGCTGAAACCGGCGAAGTAGGGGAACAGCACGCGGTTAACAAAGAAACCGGGGCAGTCGTTGACCACAATCGGCGTTTTGCCCATTTTGCTGGCCCAGGCGACCACTTTCGCAATGGTTTCGTCCGAGCTTTTCTCGCCGCGAACGATCTCGACCAGCGGCATCCGGTGCACCGGGTTAAAGAAGTGCATACCGCAGAAGTTTTCCGGGCGCTTCAGTACGCTGGCCAACTCGCTGATGGGAATGGTGGAGGTATTCGAAGCCAGCACGGTATCCGGGCGGACTTTGTCTTCCGTTTCCGCCAGCACCGCTTTTTTCACTTTCGGATTCTCAACAACGGCTTCGACCACGACGTCCACGCGTTCAAAGCCGGCGTAATCCAGGGTTGGCTGAATAGTAGAAATGACGCCAGCCATCTTGAGACCGTCGATTTTGCCGCGCTCAAGCTGTTTATTCAGCAGCTTGGCCGCTTCGGTCATGCCCAGCGTCAGCGATTTGTCGTTGATATCTTTCATGACGACCGGCACGCCTTTCCAGGCTGACTGGTATGCAATGCCGCCGCCCATAATTCCCGCGCCCAGCACGGCCGCGTGTTTTGGCGTGTCGATATCTTTCGTCAGCTTCTTCGCTTTTGCTTTGACGTACTGATCGTTAAGGAAGATACCAACCAGCGCACGCGCCTCGTTGGTATGCGCCAGCGGGACGAAACTTTTATTTTCCAGATCCAGCGCTTCTTCGCGACCAAAGCGGGCGGCGGCTTCGATGGTTTTAACGGCGGTAATCGGGGCCGGGTAGTGCTTCCCGGCGGTTTGCGCCACCATGCCTTTGGCGATGGTAAAACTCATCGCGGCTTCAATTTTACTCAGATGCAGCGGCTCCAGCTTCGGCTGGCGCTTCGCCTTCCAGTCCAGGTCGCCTTTAATAGCCTGACGCAGAATCGCGACCGCGCCATCGATCAGTTTTTCATGCTTAACCACGCCATCGACGAGGCCGATTTTTAAGGCCTGTTCGGCGCCAACGTCTTTGCCGGCGGCAATGATTTCCAGCGCGCTGTCCGCGCCAAGCATCCGCGGCATCCGCACCGAGCCGCCAAAGCCCGGCATGATGCCCAGCTTCGTTTCCGGCAGACCAATGCGCAGATCCGGCGTCGCCAGGCGATAATCGGTCGCCAGCACGCATTCGCAGCCGCCGCCCAACGCATAGCCGTTGACGGCGGAAATGGTCGGAACCGGCAAATCTTCCAGGCGATTAAAGACGCTATTAGCGAAATGCAGCCACTGGCTGAGCTGTTCTTCGGGAACCAGGAACAGAGAAAGAAATTCGGTGATATCCGCGCCGACAATAAAAGCGGCTTTCTCGGAGCGTAGCAGCAGCCCTTGCAGATCTTTTTGTTTTTCGAGTACGTCCAGCGCTTCACCGAGGCTGGCTACGGTTGCGGTATCGAGCTTGTTGACCGAGCCGGGGGCATCAAATACCAGTTCGGCAATGCCGTCTTCCCGCCAGTCGAGGTACAGGGTGTCGCCTTTGTAGAGCATGTCAGTCTCCTGAATCCAGCAATATGATCTGGTCATACCAGATGAGACGGAGTGTGGATTTTATGTTAAGAAATTGCAAATAAGACTTTAAATAAATGCTGGTCGGATCACACCCGGTAGAGATCACCCCGTTTGAGGTCATTGTGCTAAGATGCGAAGCATCACGATCTCATAAAATCAAAGGATAAATGATGGAATCCCTTGCCGGTCTCTATAAAAATCATATCGTTACCTTACAAGAACGCACCCGCGATGTTCTGGCCCGCTTTAAGCTGGATGCCCTGCTGATCCACTCCGGTGAACTGGTCAACGTCTTCCTTGACGATCATCCGTATCCGTTCAAGGTCAATCCCCAGTTCAAAGCCTGGGTGCCGGTTACGCAGGTCCCTAACTGCTGGCTGCTGGTGGACGGCGTCAACAAACCCAAACTGTGGTTCTATCTGCCGGTCGACTACTGGCATAACGTGGAACCGCTGCCGACCTCATTCTGGACCGAAGAGGTGGATGTGATTGCCCTGCCGAAAGCGGATGGTATCGGCAGCCAGCTGCCCGCCGCGCGCGGCAATATTGCCTATATCGGGCCGGTGCCGGAACGTGCGTTGGGGTTAGATATCGCGGCGGATAAAATCAACCCGAAAGGGGCGATCGATTATCTGCACTACTATCGCTCTTATAAAACTGACTATGAGCTGGCCTGCATGCGCGAAGCGCAGAAGTCGGCGGTTAACGGTCATCAGGCCGCTCATGAAGCGTTCCTTTCTGGGATGAGCGAGTTTGATATCAACCAGGCCTATCTGACCGCGACCGGCCATCGCGACACCGATGTACCGTACAGCAACATTGTGGCTCTGAACGAACATGCCTCCGTGCTGCATTACACGAAGCTGGATCATCGCGCGCCGGCGGAATTGCGCAGCTTCCTGCTGGATGCGGGCGCGGAATATAACGGCTATGCGGCGGATCTGACGCGTACCTGGGCGGCGCATGGCGATAGTGACTATGCTCAACTGATTAAAGACGTTAATGAGGAACAGCTGGCGCTGATTAGCACCATGAAGGCGGGCGTGAGCTACGTGGATTATCATGTCCAGTTCCATCAGCGTATTGCCAAACTGCTGCGCAAACATCAGATAGTCAAAGATATGAGCGAAGAAGCGATGGTGGAAAACGATCTGACCGGACCGTTTATGCCGCACGGCATTGGTCATCCTTTAGGTCTGCAGGTTCATGATGTCGCGGGTTTTATGCAGGATGATTCGGGTACCCATCTGGCCGCGCCGGCAAAATATCCTTACCTGCGCTGCACGCGCGTACTGCAGCCGCGGATGGTATTGACGATTGAACCGGGCATCTATTTTATTGAATCGCTGCTGGCGCCGTGGCGCGAAGGGCAGTTCAGCAAACACTTCAACTGGCAGAAAATTGAAGCGCTGAAACCGTTTGGCGGTATTCGTATTGAAGACAACGTCGTGATCCACGAAAACAGTATTGAAAACATGACGCGCGATCTGAAACTGGCGTAATGGAAAGCTGGTTGATACCGGCCGCGCCGGCCACCTTTGTGGAAGAGATCAAAAAGAGCCGCTTTATCACGCTGTTGGCGCACACCGACGGCGTAGCGGCGGCAAAGGCGTTTGTCGAGTCAGTCAGGGCGGATCACCCGGATGCCCGTCACCACTGCGTGGCGTGGGTCGCCGGGCCTCCGAATGACTCGCAGCAGCTGGGGTTTTCCGACGATGGCGAACCGGCGGGGACGGCGGGTAAACCGATGCTGGCGCAGCTGATGGGTAGCGGCGTCGGCGAGATAACCGCTGTCGTCGTGCGCTACTACGGTGGTATTCTGCTGGGCACCGGCGGCCTGGTCAAAGCGTACGGCGGCGGTGTGCACCAGGCGCTTGCGCTGCTGACAACACAGCGCAAGACGCCGCTGACCGCGTATACTTTGCAGTGTGAATACGGGCAGTTGGCCGGGATTGAAACGCTGTTGGCTCAGTTCTCAGGGAAAATTGTCGAAAGCGAATATCAAGCGTCTGTTCAGCTGCGCGTGGCGCTTCCTCAGGCTGAAGTGGCGCTATTTTCAGCAAAACTGGCTGATTTTAGTCGCGGTTCGTTGCAATTACTGAAGATTGACGAATAATCCCCACCTGATTTTTTTGCATATCAAAGGAAGCGCCAGAGATGCATTTTCGCGCGATAACCCGAATCGTTGGACTGTTGGTCATTTTGTTTTCGGGGACAATGATCCTCCCGGGATTAATAGCCCTGATATATCGCGATGGTGCGGGGCGGGCGTTTACCCAGACCTTTTTCGTTGCCCTGGCGATCGGTTCGCTGCTGTGGTGGCCCAACCGTCGTGAGAAGGGTGAACTGAAATCCCGCGAAGGGTTTCTCATCGTCGTGCTGTTCTGGACGGTGCTCGGAAGCGTCGGTTCGCTGCCCTTTATCTTCTCTGAACAGCCCAACCTGAGCATTACGGATGCCTTCTTTGAATCCTTCTCGGGTCTGACAACGACCGGGGCAACCACGCTGGTTGGGTTAGATTCGTTACCCCACGCCATTCTTTTCTATCGTCAGATGCTGCAATGGTTTGGCGGGATGGGGATCATCGTGCTGGCGGTAGCGATACTGCCGATACTGGGCGTCGGGGGGATGCAGCTGTATCGGGCGGAAATGCCCGGGCCGCTGAAAGATAACAAGATGCGGCCGCGCATTGCTGAGACGGCGAAAACGCTGTGGCTTATCTATGTCTTACTGACGGTGGCCTGTGCGCTGGCGCTGTGGTTTGCCGGCATGCCGGCGTTCGACGCCATCGGGCACAGCTTCTCGACGATTGCGATTGGCGGATTCTCCACCCATGACGCCAGCGTGGGCTACTTTAATAGCCCAACGATTAACTCCATTATTGCGATTTTCTTGCTGATATCGGGCTGTAACTACGGCCTGCACTTTTCATTACTCAGCGGGCGCAGCCTGAAAGTGTACTGGCGCGATCCCGAATTCCGCATGTTCATCGGCGTGCAGCTCACGCTGGTGGTGGTATGTACCCTGGTGCTGTGGCTGCATGACGTCTACAGTTCGGCGCTCATGACGGTGAATCAGGCGTTCTTTCAGGTTGTATCGATGGCGACAACGGCGGGCTTCACGACCGACAGCATTGCGCGCTGGCCGCTATTTTTGCCGGTCCTCCTCCTCTGTTCGGCTTTTATCGGCGGCTGTGCCGGGTCGACGGGCGGTGGTTTGAAGGTTATCCGTATTCTTCTGCTTTTCAAGCAGGGTAACCGTGAGCTTAAACGGCTGGTACATCCTAACGCGGTATACAGTATTAAACTGGGGAACCGCGCGCTGCCGGAACGTATCCTGGAAGCCGTCTGGGGATTCTTCTCCGCCTATGCGCTAGTGTTTATCATTAGTATGCTGGCGATTATCGCCACCGGCGTGGATGATTTCTCGGCCTTTGCTTCGGTCGTTGCGACGCTGAATAACCTTGGCCCTGGGCTGGGTGTTGTGGCGGATAACTTTGCGACGATGAACCCTGTCGCAAAATGGATCTTGATTGCTAATATGCTGTTTGGTCGTCTGGAAGTGTTCACCTTGCTGGTGCTATTTACTCCGACTTTCTGGCGCGAATAACAGGAGTGCCTGTGAAAACTTTGATTCTCTTTTCTACCCGCGACGGACAGACGCGTGAAATCGCCTCCTATCTGGCATCTGAATTAAAAGAGCAGGGGATTGATGCGGACACGATCGATCTCAACCGCACCAATGAAGTGGAGTGGCCCTTATACGATCGTGTCGTCATCGGCGCATCAATCCGCTATGGTCATTTTCATCCCGCCTTAGAACGGTTTGTAAAAACGCATCTTCAGTCGCTGCAGGCGCTACCGGGCGCCTTTTTCTCGGTCAACCTCGTCGCGCGTAAGCCAGAAAAACGAACGCCGCAGACCAACAGCTACACCCGCAAGTTTCTGCTTAACTCGCCGTGGCAGCCGCAGCACTGCGCGGTGTTTGCCGGCGCGCTCCGCTATCCACGCTATCGTTGGTACGATCGGTTTATGATTCGCCTTATTATGAAGATGACCGGCGGCGAAACGGATGTCAGTAAAGAAGTGGTGTATACCGACTGGCAGCAGGTGGGCAGATTTGCGCGGGAAATTGCGCAAATGACCAGCAAATAGCGCGTTAAATCACCCTGGTGATGGAAAGTTGAGCGAACGAAAAGTTTTTTGAAATTTCCCCTTGTCACTTCGGAATTACTCCCTATAATGCGCTCCCACTGACACGGAACAACGGCTTACAGCCCGCCGGGTCAGCGGGATTCAGCGATGAATACCGGCAGAGAAAAGCGAAAATAATCGCTTGACTCTGAATGAGGAAAACGTATTATACGGGACCTCGCGACAGAGCGCTGAAGCGCGTCGCAACTGCTCTTTAACAATTTATCAGACAATCTGTGTGGGCACTCAAAGTGACATGGATTCTTAACGTCCTCGGACGAAAATGAACACCAAGTCTCTGAGTGAACACGTAATTCATTACGAAGTTTAATTCTACGAGCATCAAACTTAAATTGAAGAGTTTGATCATGGCTCAGATTGAACGCTGGCGGCAGGCCTAACACATGCAAGTCGAACGGTAGCACAGAGAGCTTGCTCTCGGGTGACGAGTGGCGGACGGGTGAGTAATGTCTGGGAAACTGCCTGATGGAGGGGGATAACTACTGGAAACGGTAGCTAATACCGCATAACGTCGCAAGACCAAAGAGGGGGACCTTCGGGCCTCTTGCCATCAGATGTGCCCAGATGGGATTAGCTAGTAGGTGGGGTAACGGCTCACCTAGGCGACGATCCCTAGCTGGTCTGAGAGGATGACCAGCCACACTGGAACTGAGACACGGTCCAGACTCCTACGGGAGGCAGCAGTGGGGAATATTGCACAATGGGCGCAAGCCTGATGCAGCCATGCCGCGTGTATGAAGAAGGCCTTCGGGTTGTAAAGTACTTTCAGCGGGGAGGAAGGCGATAAGGTTAATAACCTTGTCGATTGACGTTACCCGCAGAAGAAGCACCGGCTAACTCCGTGCCAGCAGCCGCGGTAATACGGAGGGTGCAAGCGTTAATCGGAATTACTGGGCGTAAAGCGCACGCAGGCGGTCTGTCAAGTCGGATGTGAAATCCCCGGGCTCAACCTGGGAACTGCATTCGAAACTGGCAGGCTGGAGTCTTGTAGAGGGGGGTAGAATTCCAGGTGTAGCGGTGAAATGCGTAGAGATCTGGAGGAATACCGGTGGCGAAGGCGGCCCCCTGGACAAAGACTGACGCTCAGGTGCGAAAGCGTGGGGAGCAAACAGGATTAGATACCCTGGTAGTCCACGCTGTAAACGATGTCGACTTGGAGGTTGTTCCCTTGAGGAGTGGCTTCCGGAGCTAACGCGTTAAGTCGACCGCCTGGGGAGTACGGCCGCAAGGTTAAAACTCAAATGAATTGACGGGGGCCCGCACAAGCGGTGGAGCATGTGGTTTAATTCGATGCAACGCGAAGAACCTTACCTACTCTTGACATCCAGAGAACTTAGCAGAGATGCTTTGGTGCCTTCGGGAACTCTGAGACAGGTGCTGCATGGCTGTCGTCAGCTCGTGTTGTGAAATGTTGGGTTAAGTCCCGCAACGAGCGCAACCCTTATCCTTTGTTGCCAGCGATTCGGTCGGGAACTCAAAGGAGACTGCCAGTGATAAACTGGAGGAAGGTGGGGATGACGTCAAGTCATCATGGCCCTTACGAGTAGGGCTACACACGTGCTACAATGGCATATACAAAGAGAAGCGACCTCGCGAGAGCAAGCGGACCTCATAAAGTATGTCGTAGTCCGGATTGGAGTCTGCAACTCGACTCCATGAAGTCGGAATCGCTAGTAATCGTGGATCAGAATGCCACGGTGAATACGTTCCCGGGCCTTGTACACACCGCCCGTCACACCATGGGAGTGGGTTGCAAAAGAAGTAGGTAGCTTAACCTTCGGGAGGGCGCTTACCACTTTGTGATTCATGACTGGGGTGAAGTCGTAACAAGGTAACCGTAGGGGAACCTGCGGTTGGATCACCTCCTTACCTTAAAGAACCTGCCTTTGTAGTGCTCACACAGATTGTCTGAT